>CAKPQY010000026.1 GCA_934179885.1 uncultured Clostridia bacterium | reverse complement strand
AGTCCTGGTATTACTCTGTTTTTTTTATTTTTAAAGTTACTTTCATATAGTCCGTTTCTTCTTACTAACATTTATTTCCTCCTATTTGTTTCTATTAGCTCTTTCTCTTTCTTTAGTATCTAATATTTTCTTTCTTAATCTAATAGATTTAGGTGTTATTTCAACTAATTCATCATCTTGAATAAATTCAATAGCTTTTTCAAGTGACATTTGAATTGGTGGAACTAGTCTTAATGCTTCATCAGAACCAGATGCTCTAGTGTTTGTTAAGTGTTTTTCTTTACATACATTTATTGCTAAATCTTCTCCTCTAGAGTTTAATCCAACTATCATTCCTTCATAAACGTCTACACCAGGTCCAATAAATAAGTCTCCTTTATCTTGTGCATTATATAATCCATATGTTATTGATTTTCCTGCTTCAAATGCAACTATTGTTCCTCTAACACGTGATTGAATATCTCCCTTATATGGTTCATAGCTATCAAATATGTGGTTCATTGTTCCTTCACCTTTTGTGTCTGTAAGGAATTCTGTTCTATATCCAATTATTCCTCTTGCTGGAATTCTGAATTCTACTTTTGTATGTCCTGCTTCTGCTGGTTCCATATTTGTCATTTCGGCTTTTCTTCTACCTAATTTTTCTATAACATTTCCTACACAGTCATCTGGTACATTTACAACTAGTAATTCAATTGGTTCGCATTTAACACCATCTATTTCTTTAAAGATAACTTTTGGTCTTGAAACTAATAATTCAAATCCTTCTCTTCTCATTGTTTCTATTAATACTGATAAGTGAAGCTCTCCTCTTCCTGATACTTCAAAAGAGTCTGGTGTTTCTCCATCTTTTACTCTTAATGATACGTTTCTTTCTAGTTCTTTGTATAATCTATCTCTTATATGTCTTGATGTTACAAATTGTCCTTCTCTTCCTGCAAATGGTCCATTGTTTACACTAAATGTCATTGTTACTGTTGGTTCATCAATATCTACAAATGGTATTTTTTCTGGATGCTCAAAATCACATACTGTATCACCAATGTTGATGTCTGATATTCCTGCAAATTCTATAATATCTCCTGCTCCAACTTCTTCTACTTCAACTTTTTTAAGTCCTACGTGTGTATATAATTTAGCAATTCTACCTTGTGTTATTTTATTTTCTTTTCCACATATACTAACTGGCATTCCAACTTTTAATGTTCCTCTTTCTACTCTTCCTATACCGATTCTTCCAACATAATCGTCATAATCTATATTAGATACTAACATTTGAGCTGGTCCTTCTAAATCACATTTTGGTGGTTCTATTGTATTTATTATTGTTTCAAATAAACATGATAAATCTGTTGTTTCATCTGCTAAATCCATTTTTGCAATTCCGTTTTTAGCTGATGCATATACAACTGGGAAGTCTAATTGTTCATCTGTTGCATTTAATTCGATGAATAGTTCAATTACTTGGTCTACAACTTTTTCAGGTTGTGCTCCAGGTCTATCTATTTTATTTATTACAACTATTGGTTTTAATCCTAATGCTAATGATTTTTTTAGAACTTCTCTTGTTTGAGGCATTGCTCCTTCAAAAGCATCTACTAAAAGTAAAACGCCATCAACAGTTTTTAAAACTCTTTCTACTTCTCCACCAAAGTCAGCATGTCCAGGTGTATCAACTATGTTTATTTTGATATCTCCGTGCATTACTGATGTGTTTTTAGAAAGTATTGTTATTCCTCTTTCTTTTTCTTGGTCGTTTGAGTCCATTACTCTTTCTTGAACTTGTTCGTTTTCTCTAAATACATGGCTTTGTCTTAATAATGCATCTACTAGTGTTGTTTTTCCATGGTCTACGTGTGCTATTATTGCTATGTTTCTTATTTTTTGGTTATTCATTTTTATTACCCCTTTATTTATATGTTTACAACTTTGCTTTGCTCAGTTGCATAAAATTATCTCTAACTTTAAAATTATACTACTAAATTAAGCTTTTGTCAAACAAATTATGTTACTCATAATTTCTTCAGTAACTTTATCTAAGACTTCTTTATCCTTATTCCCTTTATATTCGCTATAATCAAGTGGTTTTCCATAGGTAATAGTAATTTTTCTATTACCTTTTTCTCCACCTTTTATTCCGCAAGGCACAACAGGAGCTCCGCTTCTTACTGTAAAAAATGCAGCACCATCTTTTACTTTTTCACCTTTTGCTAAACCATTTCTTGTTCCCTCTGGAAATAAAGCTAAACACTCTCCATTTTTTAGAGTTTGTAATGATTCTTTTAAAGCTTTTACTTCTTTTGAATCTCTTTTTACAAGTATTGCGTCAAATACATATCCTAATAAAGCCAAAAATTTATTTTTTGTTAATTCTTCTTTAGCTAAAAATCTTGTGTATCTTCCTGTTGTAATTTCTATCAAAGGTGGGTCTAAAAAACTTCTGTGGTTTCCACAAATAATTACAGGACCTTCCTTTGGTATGTTTTCTTTTCCTATTACTTCAAATCTATATACTATTTTACAATAAATCCATATTGCTCCTTTTACTATTCCTCTTCCTATTGGTTTTAAAATATTTTTCATTTTTATCTTCTCCTTTTTATTGATGTTGGATATTGGTGAAATGAACATTTAATTTCTAACCTCCAATTTTTAACTTCCAACCTCTAACTTCTAATCTTCCTTCTCTGGTACATAGATATTTTTAACAACTACTTCAAATTCTTCAACATTCATAGCAGTCAATTTTTCTATTTCTTTTTTTGCTTTATTTTTGAATTCATTAATTCCATCAATAACATTAAACCCATATACTACAGTAACTTCCATATATAATTTAGCCCCTTCACCAAAGTTTTCTACTCTAATTTTGTGTACTTTATATATACCCGGTGTTTTTAAAACTAAATACTCTAATATTTGTCTAAATACTGTATCTGAAATTGTAAAATTTCCAAGATAACTAAATGTTGGTCTTATAATTGATTTTTCTGATATGTATGGTTGATTTCCTCTTCCCTTTGTTTTAAATATTTGGAGTGGGTCTAATAAATACCCTGAAAAGTCTTTTTTTATTTCAAAAGTTGGTACTGGAATAACATGTTTTCCTTCTGTTACTCTAATTCTTCTTGCTGTTTCCATTTCTTCTTGTGTTGCCACATCTGAAATATATGTTGTTTCAGATATTTCTGGCAACCCTAAATTTGCTGCTATTTTTTGTACCATTCCATCTGATGTTCCAAGTATTAAAATGCTTTCTGGTTTATATTTTTTTAATGCTTTTATTATTTCTTGTTTTTCTTCTTCTTTATAAAACAATGCATGTTTTACTGTTTCTATTTTTGTTGGAGCTTTTTTTGCTGACTCTCCTGCTATTACTTGGTTATCCATTATTAATAAACCATCATCTATTATAAATTTTATATTTTTTTCACTTGCTACCATTTGTGCTCTATAGCTTTTTCCTGTTCCTGATGGTCCTACAAAAGCATACACTTTTATTTTATTTGGTATAATTTTTGATAAGTTTGGTAAATTAGGTATTTTATTTGGCACTTTATCTTTTAATGACATTTTTAATTCTCCTTTTTTATTGAGGTTAGAAGTTGGAGGTTGGAGAATTGGATGTTGGAGATTGGCATTTTAATTTCTAACTTCTAACATCTAACCTCTAACATCTAGCCTCTAACATCTAACTTCTAATTAATAATTAGTTTGGCTTAAGCTTGGATATTTAAATACTTTTCCACCCTCTGTAAATTGTCCCTTTGGTATATGTGTTTTATTAAATTCATCTTCTCCCTTTAAAAAATATTTATATTTTGAAAAATTACTTAAATAACCTGGTCCAATTAAAATAGGGTCATCCCATGTACAGTCAACAGCATACCAAATTCCATTTAATTGTACATAATTCCAAGCATGACTTTCTGTATTTCCTTCTGAATTAGTTGCTACACCAGACACTATTATACATGGTATATTCATTGAATCCATTAAATATTTAAAAGCTTTTGCATATCCTTCGCAAACACTCTTCTTATTTATAAGAGCTCCATATAAATTATATATATTGGGCAATGATATTGTTTGGTCATATTCTATGCTTTCTACTAAATAATCATGTGCTATCTTAATATTTTCATATGTATCTGTTTTTTTATTATTAACAAAATAAGATTTTATATTTCCAATTTCATTTAAAGCTGCATCTATTCTTTCTTTTGATAAAAACTCGCTTGTTAAATAATCTGTATTATTTCCTGCATTCAAAAACACTTTATAAGTTTTTTTATTTCCTCTTACTGTAGTTTCAATATTCAAATATAATTTTGAAAATTCTATATAAAATACATCTGGATTATCATATGTATATGCCTCTATCGCAGACTGATAATATTCTCCTAGTAATTCTTCTCCATTGCTTTCAGAAAGTAATGAAGAAAATTCTGCTCCAAGATTTATTTCATATGTACCTGTCTTCATATTTTCTTTATTAGATTCCATTGCATTATATATTATTTTTGAATATTCATTTAATTGGTTGTATAAATATTTATCTACTGTACTATTACTATAATCTATTTTTTCATCATATGGTGATATTGTTTCTGCTGTAGTTTCTAATATTTGTGGAGTTTTTAAACTTTCATCTATTCCTCCACTTGATACTGTGATGTTTGATACAAATTCTTGTACATCGTCTACTATGCTTGTATTTGTAATCTCATTATAGACTATTGTTCCTATATATCCTAGTATTCCTATCATTATCAGCAGTATTATTGTTTTTATAAAGGATATTATTTTTTTCATATTCATCGACTCTCTTTCGTGCATATGTAGTTTTATTATAACATTTTTTATTGTTAAAAACTAGTATATTTTCATTTTTTTTACCAATACTAATTTAAAGGGTTATAATTTACAACTTTAAAGTAAGCCTTTAAAATTTGATAATATATTATCAAATTCCAACTGACTATCTTAAAGCTGTGAATAGTAATTTAATAGGAGAAAATATGAAAATTTTTACAAATATAGATAAAAACCAAAATTATATTAAAACCAAATATAATTTATTAATAAATAGCGATATTATAACTCGTGAATTCATTCTAAATGCAAGAGGAAAGCAATACAAAGCATTTTTGTTTTATATAGATGGAATGGTTGACTCTCAAATTTTAAATGATTTTGTTTTAGAACCTTTAATAATGCGTAACAAAAATAATCTTTTTGATGGTGACCAAAACAGAATTATTTCAGAGACATCCCACAATAATATAACTGTTAGAAAAGTTAAAAAATTTGATTTAGCCAAATATATTGAAGATTGTTTAATTCCACAAAGTGATGTTGAAAAAAGTGATTCTTTTGAAGATATTTTTTCTGGTGTTAATTCTGGTAATTGTGTGCTTTTTGTTGATACTATTAATGTTGCTTTTGATATTGATGTTAAAGGTTTTAAACAGAGAAGCATTGATAAGCCTGAAAATGAAATTGTTATAAAAGGTTCTCATGAAGCTTTTGTTGAAAATATTCGTACTAATACATCTTTATTACGCCGTTTTATAAATAATGAAAATTTAGTTATTGAAAGTTTAGAAGTAGGTAATGTAACAAAAACAAACTGCTCTGTATGTTATATGCAAAATATTGCAAATGATGACTTAGTTGCAGAAATTAAATATAGAATAAATAATTTAGATGTCGATTCAATTCTTTCTTCTGGTCAATTAGAGCAACTAATAAGTGATAATAATTCACTAGGATTACCAAAAGCTATATCTACTGAAAGGCCTGATAATGCTGTTCAACATCTTTTAGAAGGTCGAGTTGTTGTTTTAGTAAATGGTTCTCCTTTTGCATTAATTTTACCTGCTATTCTGATAGATTTTTTAACTTCCCCAGAAGATCGAAATTTGAAAAGTATCTTTGCAAATTTTTTGAGAGCTATTAGAATAATCTGTTCTTTTTTTGCTCTTTTATTACCTTGCTTATATGTTGCAATAACTAGTTTTCACTTAGAAATTATTCCAACCGAACTGCTCTATTCTATTTTAGCTGCTAGAGAAAGTGTTCCTTTCCCTATTATTTTTGAAATATTGATAATGGAAATATCTTTCGAAATTATCAGGGAAGCAAGTCTTAGAGTTCCTTCTGCAATAGGGTCAACAATCGGTATTGTTGGTGCTATAGTTATAGGTCAGGCTGCTGTAAGTGCTGGTATTGTAAGTCCCATACTAATTATCATAGTTGCTATAACAGCTTTGAGCTCTTTTACAATTCCGGATTATGCTTTTAGTTTTCATTTAAGAGTATTTAGATTTTTGTTTATTTTACTTGGATATACTGCAGGATTTTTAGGAATTGGCGTTGGTCTTTTTGTTTATATTTCCATGATATGTGATATGGATTCTTTTGGGGTTCCTTATGCTACTCCTTATTCACATATGGAGAATTTAAAAAATTCCGGCATAATACTTCCTCCTATATGGAAAAGAGAGAATAGAGCTTCATATCTTGATACTAAAAAGCAACAAAAGCAAGGTCATATTTCTATGAAATGGAAGTTATAATTTTTAAGATTGCTACTTTCCTGCCTTCTAAAAAACTAAAATAAAAAAATTTAAAGTGAGGTGAAAAAATGTCAAACTCTAAAATCAATACCTTTAGTGCAATTATGCTAACACTTTCAATAGTAATTTCATATATAACAAGTTCTTTGCCTAGAACACTTGTAAGCGAAACAAAATCTGCTACTTTATTAAATATACTATATAATACTATTATTGTTTTATTTATAATTTTACTTGTTTGCAAATTATTCAAAAAATTTCCTGGTTTAGACATTTTAGATATCTCAAAATTTTTAGGTGGTAATGTTTTTAAAAATATTGTTGGAGGTCTTTTTATAGCATATTTTATAATCAGTTCTAGCATAATGTTAAGAAATTTTTGTAAAGGTTTAGTAGTTGTTTATTATCCATTAACCAGTTATGTATTTCTTATTTTAATGTTTATTATTGCCATAGCTTTGACAAATAGATTAGGTTTTAATGCAACTTTAAATACATCATCAATAATTTTTCCTTTAGTATTAATAAGCATAATCTTATTGTTTTGTGGAAATTTAGATAATTTTTCTTTTAGAAGAATATTTCCAATTTTAGGAGATGGTTTTTACAACACTTTTGTTTTAGGCCTTAGAAATATTGGAGCTTTTGGTGGTATTTGTTATTTATATTTTCTACCTCCTATGCTGAAAGAACCTGAAAAGTTCAAAAAAATAGCTGTAATATCAGTTATTTGTGCAGGGTTATTTATACTTTTATGTGTTGCAACATTAATTTTTATGTTCTCATTTTTTATAACTACTGATGAAATAATGCCATTATTTTCAGCTGCTAGGCATATAGAATTTGGTTCATTTTTTCAAAGATTTGAATCTTTGTTTTTATTAATTTGGATAATTTCTTTTTGTTGTTATTTAAGCATAACTTGTAAATTTTCAGCACATATTTTTAACAAAATGTTTAATTTATCTGATATGAAACCTATATTAAATATTTTCACAATATTGATTTTTGCAGTTGCTCTGCTTCCTAAGAATTATGCTGTTTCTAGCTTTTTTGAAACAAATGTCTATAGATATCTTCAAATTGCTGTTGGCTTTATTTTGGGAATAACAATATTAATTTTAGCTAATTTAAAAAAGAAAAAGGTAGGTGAGAAAAATTAGTAATATATTTAAAAAAATTTTTATACTTATTTTAATTATTATATTTATTTATAATTTTTCTGCATCTTACACCTCTCTTAGTATTAATAATTCTGCATTTGTTATAGCACTTGGAATTGATAAATCTACTTCAAATAAATTAAAAGTAAATTTTCAATTTTTATCAACTTCACCTAGTGGTGAAAGTGTTTCAGAAACAACGCCTGTCTTAAATAGTGTAGAATGTTCTTCTATTATAAGTGGTATAAATATGATGAATGCATATTTAGGAAAAAAAGTTAATCTTTCTCATTGCAAACTTATCATTTTTTCTGAAGAATTGGCAAAAGAAGGAATTTTTGATGAAATATATTCATTAATAAATGAGGTTCAAGTAAGACCTTCTGCAAATATTGTTGTTAGTAAATGTGATACTAAATATTATATTGAAAATTCTGTTCCTAGTTTAGAAAGTTTGATTACAAAATATTATGATATTTTTCCTAATACTAGTGAATATACTGGCTATACT
>CAKPQY010000025.1 GCA_934179885.1 uncultured Clostridia bacterium | reverse complement strand
GTATTTATGGCTAAAGTCTAAGTTTGCCATATTTTGTGCTATTTTGTTTAATTCTAATATTGGTTCTGTGAATTTTTTTGACACTATAGATACCATTATTGATGCTATTAGTATAGTAAATCCAGCCATTAGTATTAAGAATTTATTTGATATTTTTACACTTTCTTGTATTGCTGATATTGGTATACGTATATATAAATAGTATCCGTTATCTAATCGCCCTGAAAGCATTATATATGATATTCCATTTTTTGAGTCTCTTTGTCTTCTAATTGAAAACTTATCATTTGATTCTAATTCTTTTCCTTCATCAAATTTATCAATTATATCATTAATTGTTCCTATAACTGATGTGAAATTTTTATTTGTTGTATATAAATTAATCCCTTTATTATCTTTTATTAGTATATCAAAATTATTTTTTACTGACATTTTTTCTAGTTCAACTTCTACATTTGCATTTTGTAATGGATTTGCATAATAGCTATTTATTGTTTCATAAACTGATTTTAATGTTTTTTTCTTGTTATATAAATAGAAATTGCCCAATAGAAAATTGTTTACTATAATTAGAAATATAATTATCAATAATATTGTTAAGCTTAATGTAAAAAATAATTTTACTTTTACTGATGAAAATGCTTCTTTTATTTTTTTATTTAACTTCAAATTTGTATCCTACCCCTCTTATTGTTTTTATATATTTTCCTCTTTTTCCCAATTTATGCCTAATTTTTTTTATATGGCTATCTATTGTTCTTGAATCTCCATAATAATCATAATTCCATACATTATTTAGTATTTTATCTCTTGAAAGTGCTATATTTTCATTTTCAACTAAATATACTAATAGTTCATATTCTCTTAAACTAAGTTCTAGTACCTTTCCATCAACTGTAACTGTTCTTCCTTCTTTATCAATTTCTATACCACCACAGTCTTTTATCTCTTTTGTATCCCCCTGTGTTCTTTTTAATATAGCTTCTACTCTTGCTACTAGTATTTTGGGACTAAATGGTTTTGATATATATTCATCTACTCCAAGTTCGAATCCAAACAATTCATCTTGTTCTTCTCCTCTTGCTGTCAACATTATTATTGGAACTTTTGATGTTTGCCTTATTTGTCTTAATACAGACCATCCGTCTAATTTTGGCATCATAACATCTAGTAAAATTAATTCTATTTTTGATTGATTTTCTTCAAATACTTGTAATGCTTTTTCCCCATCTTCTGCCTCTAATATGATGTATCCTTTTGCTACTAAGAAATCTTTTATTAGTTTTCTCATTCTTGATTCATCATCAACTATTAAAATATAATTATTCATTTCTATTCACCTTAATGTATATTTAGATTTTATGGTAATCTATAACCTTTTTTATTTTAATATATTTTTGTGTCTTATTTGTGAACAACTGTTGACTATATTTTACTATATCAACACTTTAAAATCAATATTTTTGCCATTTTCCCTTTACATAATTTAAAATATTTATAAAGTAGAATACCCTAAAAAAAGAGCCAAATTGGCTCTTTTTTGACTTTAATAATTCGAATTTCATTTTTTTACAAATACTGTTTTGGTATCATATGCTAATTCTACATTTTCCTCTTTTAAAATCTGCATTATTTTTAAGTTGATTTTTTCTTTTTCTTCTAAAAAGCTTGCATAGTCAATTGAATTTGTGTAACTGCAAACTAATAAATTGATTCCATTGTCTGTAATATTATCAAATCTAACTATAATTGTATCATCAATTACATCATCATGTTGCATCAACATATCTTTAATTCTCTGTTGTACTTTTTGTACCTTTTCTAGTGGTGTATCTAATTCTAAACATAAATTAACTTTATTTCTTCTTTTTTCCATTCTGCTCCAATTTATTATTGAATCATTTGCAATTACTGAATTTGGAATATTTACAATTGAGTTTTCGAATGTTCTTACTCTTGTGCTTCTAAATGTAATATCTTCTACTGTTCCTTCATATTTATCAACTTCTATCCAATCTTCTACTCCAAATGGTTTATCTAAAAATATTACTAATCCTCCAAATAAGTTTTTTGCTGTATCTTGTGCCGCAAGTGTTATTACAACACTTCCTATTCCTAGTCCTGCAACTAGCCCATTTAATTTAAATCCTAGTTCTGTTACGACCATAAAGCTTGCTATTGCATATACTATAAATCTAATTGCTTTTAGTATAAATTTAAACATTGAATCTTCTACTTCTTGATTCATTTTTTCTTTTAGCCTGTTGATGCTTTTATTATTTGTGGTTAAGCTATTTGCTATTCCATTTGCGGCTAATATTATTATTGATATTTTAAATAGCATGTTTGTTTTTGATATTAACCAATCACTAATCCCTAATGTTTTTCTTATAAATAATATTGCTAAATAAATTCCTAAAATCACATAAAATATTTTTAAAGGATTATAAAATGCGTTATTTCTTATTTCCTTTTTATTTTTAGCTTTTGGTTTAAAAATTTTTACTGTCATATATGCAAGGCTTTCGCTTAAGCATCTAAATAGAATATATATTAAAATTGCTATTACAACATCTATTACTTGGTTCATCTGTATTGCTTTTATAGCTTCTACAAAATTTCTTATATTCTCCATTTTTCCTCCTATGTATTATTAGAAAGGTTAGTTAAATGGATGTTGGTGAAATAGATATTATCCAACTTCTAATCTCTAACCTCTAAAATCCTACCCCATGTAATCTCTTAATTTTTTGCTTCTACTTGGATGTCTTAACTTTCTTAAAGCTTTTGCTTCTATTTGTCTTATTCTTTCACGTGTTACGTTAAATTCTTTACCTACTTCTTCAAGAGTTCTTGATTTTCCATCATCTAAACCAAATCTTAGTCTTAAAACTTTTGCTTCTCTTGGTGTTAATGTATTCATTACTTCTTCCAGTTGTTCTTTTAGAAGTGTATATGAAGCCGCATCGTGTGGAGCTGGGCTATCTTCATCTTGAATAAAATCTCCTAAGTGGCTATCTTCTTCTTCTCCAATTGGTGTCTCTAATGATACAGGGTCTTGCGCAATTTTTTGTATTTCTACTACTTTTTCAACAGGAATTTCCATTTCTTTTGCTATTTCTTCAGGACTTGGCTCTCTTCCTAATTGTTGCAATAAGTTTCTTGATGTACGTATTAATCTATTTATTGTTTCTACCATATGAACAGGTATTCTTATTGTTCTTGCTTGATCTGCTATAGCTCTTGTTATAGCTTGTCTTATCCACCATGTTGCATATGTACTAAACTTATATCCTTTTGTATAATCAAATTTTTCTACAGCTTTTATTAATCCCATATTTCCTTCTTGTATTAAATCTAAAAATAGCATTCCTCTTCCAACATATTTTTTTGCTATACTTACTACAAGTCTTAAGTTAGATTCTGCTAATTTTTGTTTTGCTTCTTCATCTCCATTTAATATTCTTTTTGCTAAATCTAATTCTTCATCAAATGTTAAAAGTGGTATTTTTCCTATTTCTCTTAAATACATTCTAACTGGGTCATCTACATTGATTCCTTCAAAACTTGTATCTGTTATTTCATCTAGCTTTAATTCTTCTACTTCTTTTAAATCTTCAATATCTGGTTCTTCGTCAAAATCATCTGGTAATAAATCTATTCCGCCTTTTTCAAATTCATCAAATACTTCATCCATTTTCTCTGGATTTACATCATTTAATTTTGTTGCTAAATCTCCATATGTTATTTTTCCATTCTTTTTTGCTTCCTCTATTATGCTATTTATTTTTTCTTTTTCATTTTTATTTATTTCTTCTTTATTTTCTTCTTTTTTCTTGGCCATTTTATTTTCATTCCTTCCTTATATCTTATATAGTTTGATAAACTTTTACAAACTAGTATTTATTTAATTTTTGCTAATCTAATAATAATATTACTTAACTCTTTTTCTAATTTCTTTTTTTGATTTATATCAGTTGTTGCTTCCAATAATTCTAGAATTTCAAATTTTCTATTATTCAACTTTTCTTTCTGATAAATTTGTATTAAGTCATCTATTGCTTTTTCAAAATCATTTATTTCATAATTATCTGCCATTATCATTGTTATTTGATTTTGTTCTTCTTGTCCAAGTTCATCAATTATACCATTTATATTACTATTTCCTTTTTCGAATTCTTCATACAATTTTTTTGCTATATTTGCATTTACTTCATCTTGAAAATCTTCTGGTTTTATGTTTTGTTTTATAACTTCAAATATTGATAAATCTCCATTTAGTAAAATTGATATTATTGTGTTTTCTCTTCTTTTTATTGCTTGTGATACTTCTTTTTTTTCTACTTTTTTGTGTACTATTACTGGTTTTGATTTTTCTAATATTTTTTCGCTTTTAGAATTTTTATATGTTAATTTATTTACTTCTGCATATATTGCCTCTTTTGAAATATCATATTCTTTTGCAATTTTTTCTATATATACTTCTCTTTCAATAGTGTTATCAACTTGTGCAATTAATTTTGCTATTTCATTTAAAAATTTAATTTTATCGTTAGTGTTTTCTAAATTTAAATCTTTTTGTAATATTTTTACTTTGAATTCTATAACTGAAAGTGCTTTGTCTACTAGTGCTTGAAAACGTGCATTACCATACTTTAATATATATTCATCTGGGTCTTTTGCCCCCTCCATTTGTAAAACACGTAAATCGCATCCCATGTTTTGTAATATTTCCAAAGCTCTTAATTTTGCTTGTAATCCGGCTTCATCTGAATCAAAGCTTAATATTATTTGTTCTGAATTTTTTCTAAGTAGCCATCCTTGTTGCTCCGTTAGTGCTGTTCCAAGTGGTGCAACTACATTTGTTATTCCTCTTTGATGTAGTGAGATTACATCCATATATCCTTCAACAATTAGTATCTTTTTTGTATCTCCTTTTTTGGCCACATTTAGTCCAAATAAATTTCTGCCTTTACTGTATACAACATTTTCTGGCGAATTGATATATTTTGGTTTCGAGTCATCTAATACTCTTCCTCCAAATGCTATAACTCGTCCTCTTGCATCACATATTGGAAACATTAATCTATTTCTATACCTATCTATATATTGCCCTCTGTCATTTTTGTTTACTAATCCAGATTCTAATATTTCTTGTTCTCCAAATCCTTGCTTTTTTAATTCTTTATATAGTTCATCAAATTTTCCAGAAAAGCCTATTCTAAATGATTTTAATGTTTCATTACTTAATTGTCTTTTTTTAACATATTCTTGTGCCAATTTTGCTTGTGGTTTATATAAGTTTTGATGATAAAATTCTGCTGTAAATTCATTTACTTTGTATACTTTATCTTTTAGTATTTCTTTTTGCATATCTCCACTATTTTCTAATGTTGGTAGCTGTATATTTGCTCTTTCTGCTAACATTTGCACTGTTTCTATAAAGTTTAATCCTTCTATTTTTGAGATAAATGTTATTACATTTCCTCCAACTCCACATCCAAAACAGTGAAATATTTGTTTATCTGGTGAAACAGAAAAAGAAGGTGATTTTTCGTTGTGAAATGGACATAGTCCAAAGAAATTTCTTCCGCTTCTTTTTAAGTGCACATATTGTGATATTACATCTACTATATCATTTGATTGTCTTACATCATTTATAATTTCTTCACTATATCTTGCCATTTTTCCTCTCTTTCTTTCAAATAAACATACTTATATATAATATTCGACGTGTTTTACATAAATCCTTCTTAATTTTAAAAAATAAACCATTCTACTTTTACAAGTAAATGGTCTATTTTTAATTATATAAATATTTTTGTGGATTCACATGTTGTCCATTTATTCTTACTTCTAAATGTAAATGAGGTCCTGTTGAATTTCCTGTATTACCAACAGCTGCAATTACATCTCCTGCCTTTACTTCTTGGTCTGCTGTTACATACATTTTACTTGTATGAGCATACCAAGTTTCTACACCATTTCCATGGTCTACTTTTACTAAATATCCATATGAACCATTATATGCTGCAAATGTTACTGTTCCATTTGCTACAACTTTTATTGGCGTACCAATTGATGCTGCTATATCTAATCCTGTATGTGTTGATGACCTTATGTTGCTAACTGCTCCATATCTTGAAGAAATTGTTCCTGATATTGGTAATGTTGCAATTTTTATTCCATTTATATTAGATATTGCTTCTGTAGTATCTATTTCTAATTTTTCTATTATATTTTCTTTTGCTACTTCTAAAGTATTTGTATTCATTTTTTCTACATTTTTTGTTGTTTTTTCATTTATAGTAAGTATTTGTTCTCCATCTGATATTTCTTTTATATCATTTGCTATTGTTTCTGCAGTTTCTAATGAATCAACTTTTTCTATAACTTCTTCATTTGAAGCTATTTCATAATATTTATATGTTATATCTAATTCTTTTTGTAATGCAATTATAATTTCACTTTCATTACTTTCTTTTGTTTTTTCTACTAATTTTAACTCATATTCTGGATTTGCTGTTAATTCTACTTTTTCTGCATTTTTTATATTGCAGTTTTCTACACTATCTTTTATTGTTTCATTTAATGCTTTTTTATTTTCTATATATCCGATTTCTTCTCCAGAAATTTTTACTTCATACATTGGTTTATATTTTATTAATACTATCGCGATTATAAAACCAAAAGATACCAAAGTTATGTTAAAAAATTTTAATGCCTCTTTTGTATAGAATTTTAATTTTCTTTTACTAATAAAATCCACTCTCCTTTTTCTTTTTTAAGCGCGACCATCTTTTATTATACTATATATTTTGCATTTTTTCAAATTATGTATGCATTATTTAAGCTGTTTTCCTAATTTTTCTAGTTTTATGTGTTAATTTTTTCAAAAAATATGCTTTTTTTCTCTTTTTTACTTATTTTTTCTCTTTTTTACTTCTTTTTTTGTTATATAATATTTGTATTTTATCCTGTTTTTATGTGTTTTTGTTTAAAAATATTTATATATCAACAATTTAAAACTACTACATATTAAGGTTGTGTTACTTTTTGAACTAGTAAGTCTATTTTTATTTTTTAGTTACTTCAAAACTTATAAGTTAAATGATATATTATTACATATAAGATTGGAAGGTGATAAAAATGGCTATAGATTATAGCGTTATAGGTTCTAGAATAAAACAAGCAAGACTTGCAAAAAATATGACTCAAGAAGATTTAGCAGATAAAATTGATATTTCTGTTGCTTTTTTGAGTAGAGTTGAAAGAGGTAATTCTCATATTAATTTAAAAAGATTAAATCAATTATGTGGTTTATTAGATGTTTCTGAAGGATATTTATTAAATGGTGCTTCTAGTAGCTCTGAAAATTACTTAGATAAAGAATTTACAGATTTAATTAAAAGCGTTTCTCCTGAGAAACAAAAATTAATATATAATGTAGCAAAAGCTATTGCTGAAACAGATATTGAAGAATAATTATAAAAAAAAGAAATTGAAATTTAAATTCAATTTCTTTTTTAATTTATTGTCGTATTTGTTGGTCCTGTTCCAACAACATTTTCTTGCAAAGAACGCCATGTGTTGCATCCAACAATTCCGTCTGCCGCTAAACCTCTTGACCTTTGATATGATATTACTGCATTTTGAGTAGCTGACCCAAATATTCCGTCTAATCCACCAGTTCTAAATCCTAATGTATTTAAATCATCTTGTGCTATTAAAACGTAATTGCTTAAACTACCTCTTCTTAAAGTTGGAAATCCTCCTGTTGAGCATGCTGGTTTTCCGAAATCTTCGATCAAAATGTACCCATGTAGGTGTTTGTGACTTTGGCTCTACATATGACCACACACCTGAATTGACGGCACTGTTATATAGTCTTGTTCTTTGTGTATTGCTTAATGTTTGGCCAACATCAAATGCCACTCCTGCATAATGTTGGCTTTGATTTCCATGTCCACCTTCATATGGTCTTTTAAATGCAAAACCTACTGGTATTGGTCCTCCATAAATATATCTTTGACTATTCCAACTTTGCATTGTTCTTTTAGTTGTCCACAAAATATTACTTTTACTAGAGCCTCTAAACTCACGAACTTTTAAGGTTCCATTTGTATTATATGGCATTGGCTCTGCTTCACCTCTATAATATGTTTCCATTCTATCTGTATCATTATTAAAAACTAGTATTTTGGCCAAAATAAAAACCTCCTCATACTTTTTTATATATTGTATGAAGAAGTTTATTTTTTTGTTATTATTTTTTACACTACTGCTTAAATAATTTCATTTATTTTTTAATTACAAATTTCTTTATTGCAAATATTCCTACTCCTAAATTTACTCCCATTTAAATTCCTATTGCTATTGTCAATACATAATTTCTATCATCACCTGTACTTGGTGTAATCTCAACCTCTTCTGGATAATCACTTGGAAAATATCTTATAGCACTTCCCTTAT
>CAKPQY010000024.1 GCA_934179885.1 uncultured Clostridia bacterium | reverse complement strand
GATTTTGAAAGTTTCACTCATATTAACTCACTCTCCCTATACTATATATACATCTGTTTTCTTATAAAAATTCTCCCTTATTTTAAAATTTTTTTGAATTTTTTAAATGTGTACTCATTTGCTCATAAATAGTTTAAGGGTAGATATGCGATAGTTTTCACTATCACACACCTACCCTAGTGAGTAAAATATGTCATCTATTTTGTTTCAAAGCATTGGTATTGTTGATTTTTTTCATTATAAAAAATGTCCATTTTTCGAATTTATTTTACTCAAAGATTTGGACATTTTTAGCTCACACATAATATCAAGTTGAACTATTAAAATAACAATGAAAATTGAAATTTATATGATTAAAAGAAAATGCCTGGAGTAACTTTACCCAGACATTTTCTTTTTTATTTTTTAGTGTCCAATCCACTCCTATGGTTCGACTCGATTTGAGCACTAATTTCTCTATCCAATTTTTCAAGAGATTCTGCAGTTGGCCTCATATGTTTCGGCACTTTCACTAATCTAGCAGCACCATTACTTTTTTCCATTTCTTTTTTTAATATTGTCCTTATACTGCTCATAATTTGCCCTCCTAGTTAGGTAGTCAATTAATTAGTTCCTAAAATTGGAATTCTATCACCAATAGTTTACATTATACACATTTTTTAGCTTAATGTCAAATTACAAGCATTATCTCATTTTTCTTTAAATCCTTTGATTGCTAGTTCAAATTTTTATTACTTCAGCTTTTTCTACATTTTATTATTTAATCTATTTGCTTCAATAAGTAATTTGTCAAAATCTGAAACTATTTTTTGATTTTTATTAAATTCATTATACTCTTTTTCTGCTTTTTCTTCTGCCTGTTTTCTTGATATTTTACCATTATCTCTTAAAATATCATATTTTCTAAATTCTAAAAATTCATTTATACTTTTAGCAAATTCTTCCATAGTAAATGTATTTTCTCTTTCAACCAAATCCTCTATATAATCAAAATATCCAGAAACTGTTCTCTCTAATCTTTTTATTTGCCTTTCATCTAAATAGTTTTTTGCAATCATTACATCTGATTTTAATATTCTTCCATCTGGTGAATTTTTCCACGTTGTTAAACCCATATTTTCTTTTGCATGGTCTGCATTTTTGTATATTATTTCTGCTGCAGTGTTTCCCGTAATGGCATAATGGAATTTATTTTGAACTGTTGCATAAAACTTTTGTGTTATTTCTGAATCTTTATCATAGTCTATACTACATTCCGCAAATATATCTGTTATTTGCTGCCATATTCTTCGTTCACTTGTCCTAATTGAACGAATTCTTTCTAGTAATTCTTTAAAATAGTCTTTTCCAAATTTTGGCCCGTTTTTTAATAATTCATCATTTAAAACAAATCCTTTTTTTATATATTCTTTTAATGTATTAGTTGCCCATATTCTAAAGTCTGTTGCTTGTTTTGAGTTCACTCTATATCCAACCGCTATGATAGCATCTAAACTATAAAATGTTAATTCTCTTGAAACCTCTCTGTTTCCTTCTTTTTGAACTGTTCGAATTTTTCGAATAGTTGGATTTTCTTCCAATTCATGAGTTTCAAATATCTCCTTTAAATGATAATTTATTGTGTTTACTTCTACATCAAACAATTTTGACATTGATTTTTGTGTTAGCCAAAAATCTTCGCTATCATATAAAACTTCTACAGATATGTTTTCGTTACTTTGACTTTGATAAATTATTAAATCTTTTAAATTTTCTATTATATTCATATTTACTTCATCTCCTTCATCTATTTATTTCCAATTTATATTTAAAAAATCTTTTTTCCATAACTATATTAATCCCTTCTTTTATTTATATCATAATATTTAAAAATTTTCTATAAACTTACAAAATTTATATTTTTCCAATTTTACATCAAACGTTTGTTTTTGTCAAGGCTAAAAAAATAAATTTCAAAATTCTTTAATCTTCGAAATTTAAAACTTTTAATAAATTTATCAAATTCAAATTGCTTTACAAGCATTACATACTATCTACTTTAGGTTCAACCTTCTGATATATCGTGTGTTACCATTATTGTTGTTATTTTTTCTTTTCGCAATATTGAATATATATCTTCTGTTACCATTATTCTTGTTTGATAATCTAGTGCCGAAAACGCTTCATCTAATAATAGAATTTTTGGCTTTACAGCTAATGTTCTTATTAGTGCTACTCTTTGCCTCATTCCTCCTGATAATTCTGATGGGTATTTGTTAATAAAGTCATATAAATTGTATTTTTTTAGTAGTTCTTTTACATATTCAATATTTTCTTTTGTTTTTATTCCTTTTATTTCTAGTCCAAATAGTGTATTGCTTAATATATTTCTCCATTCTAATAAGCAGTCTCTTTGTAGCATGTATCCTATTTTTGGAGATATTCCTTCAACTTTTTCTCCTTCTATGTATATGTCTCCTTCTGTTTTTTCTTCTAACCCTGCAATTATTGATAGTAGTGTTGATTTTCCACATCCGCTTGGTCCTATTATGCTTACAAATTCTCCTTCTTTTATTTTAAAGTTCACATTTTTTAATGCTTGAATTTCGTCTTCTTTGTTTTGATATTTTTTTCCTATATTTTTGACTTCTAGTATTTCGTTCATAAATTGCCTCCTTAATATTTATCCTAGTATATTTTATGTTAAATATATTAAGGTGGTTACTTTGTTTTGGGTTATTAAAAAATAAGCAGTAGAGTTTTCGCTCTATTGCTTATTACATCAATTTTCTAAATTATCTTCCTCTTCAAAATTTGTTCTACTAACCAACTCTGAAATTGCATATATCAACCTTTGTTGTTCTGGCGTACACCTGTCTAAAACCTGTCTAAAATCCTCCCTTAAATAATCCTTTGAAGCTGTGTTGCTACCTGTAAGCAAATATCCAGGTGATACATTTAAAGTTTCTGCTATTTGAGTTAATCTTTTTAAGTTTATTTTGCTACTACCTCTTTCTACTCTACTCATAAAAGCAACTGACACATCAATTTTATCTGCAAGTTCTTCCTGTGTTATGTTTTGTTCTGTTCTCGCAGTCTTAATTCTTCTTCCTATAACATTATAATCTGGTGACATTTTATCTCCTCCATTTCCTTTGGTGTAAATATATCACTTATAAGGTAATAAGTCAACACTTTTTATTAATTTATTTGTAAATATTTAGTTTTATATTTATAAACTCTTGTGCTATATTTGATTTCATCTTTTGTAATTTATTTATTTCTAAATTATTTATTTCTATAATGTTATATGAAAAATTGATTCTATTTTTTTCGCATGTTGTGTAATTTATCTTGCCATAATTATTGCAATAATTAGGTTTCCACTTTTGTTTTCCTATGTATATAACAATAGGAATAACAATTGGAAATCGCTTACTTTCTATCTTTTCTTCTTCATTCCATCTTTTTATTATATTTATTGAATTTTCAAACATTTTATATGTTATATTGGAATCAATTTTGTCTATTACCTTGATTAATATAAACATTTCTTTATCTTCAATTTTGCAAATTATATTATTGTTTTGTTTATCTGTTATAGTTTTTACATCATTACAATAAACAATATTTTCAATTTCATCTATTTCAGAAAAATAAAAAAACTCCTCCATAAACATTTTTAAACAATTTTTATTCTTTAGTGTTTCTATAATTTTATTTTTAATATTATACGTTGTTTTTGTTCCATTTTTAAATTCATATTTTGCTATTTTTTCTTCTACTCTTTTTATTTCGTTTATTTCTCCATTTTCCGTACAATCCATATAATCGTTATACGAGAAATAACGCATAATGCCTCCTTTCTAATTTCTTAATGATAATTTTAATTGTTTGGATTTTTATTTAGATATAAATTTTATGATTTCATTTTGTAAATACAAATGTTGTTGTTTGAAAAAATTTTTTCTAGATTTATCTTAACATAAAATGGTAAGAATTGCAATTAAATTGCTGATTCTTACCATTATTATAAACATTTTTTGTAATTATTTGTAGAAGTTTGTAATATTTTGTCTATATCATTCCTTTATTATTAAAATAGCTACTTATTTCTTCTAAGTGTTCAAATTCTTTTTGTCTTAATATATCATAAACTACAATTGAAACAGAATTTGATAGATTTAATGACCTTAATGTTGGTCTCATAGGAATTCTTATAGTTTTATCTATGTATTTTACCAAAATATCTTCTGGTAATCCTTTTGTTTCTTTTCCAAATAGTACAAAAACTTCATCCATTTCTTTGTAATTGGGTTCAGAATAAACATGTTTTCCTTTGGTTGTTACAAAAAACATATTATTTTCTTCTGGTTTATATTTTTCTAAAAATTTTTCAAATGAATCATGTTCTTCTATTTCTAGCTTATCCCAATAATCTAGGCCTGCTCTTTTAACTGCTTTTTCTGATATACTGAATCCTAACGGATGTACTAAATGTAATTTTCCTCCTGTGGCTGCACATGTTCTTGCAATGTTTCCTGTGTTTTGTGGTATTTCTGGTTCTACTAATACAACATTTAATTTCATTTTTTCTCTCCTCTTCGTTCAAACGATTATCTTAGTTTTTGTCTTACATATTCATATAAGATAACCCCAGTCGCAACTGAAGCATTTAAACTTTCTGTTTTTCCAAGCATTGGTATTTTAACTTTTAAATCTGCCATATCTTGAATTTTTTGTTCAACTCCATTTGCTTCATTTCCAATAACAATAACTTTTTTATTATATTCAACATCATATATACTATTTTCTGTTTGTAATGATGTAATTAATAATTCAAATTTATGTTTTTTTACTTCTCTTAATGTCTTTTCTAAATCTTCACATTCTATTATTTTGACTCTAAAAATTGCTCCCATTGTTGAACGTACCACTTTAGGATTATAGCTGTCAGCTGTTCCTTTAGATACTAGTATTTGTTTTAATCCAACACTATCAACTGTTCTTAATATTGTTCCTAAATTTCCTGGGTCTTGAATATCATCTAAAGCAACTATTATATCTTGTGAATAATCTATTTCCGCTTCTCCTGTATTTCTTCCTATTATGGCTAAAATACCTTGTGGTGTATTTACATCTGATATTGTTTTGAATATATTTTCTGTTACATATACACACTCATATTTTGCTATTTCGTACATTAAGTCTTTTGGAATTACATCTGTATTTTGACAATTATCACATATTACAATTTGCTTGATTTCTGCTTTTTCTTCTATTGCTTCTTTTATTAATTTAATTCCTTCTATAACAAATTCTTTATTCATATCTCTATATTTTTTGTCTTTTAATTTTTTTATATGTTTTACAAATTCATTATCTTTACTTGAAATTACTTGCATAAAACTCTCTCCTAATTATCTTATTTTTTTCTATTTGTGTCAAAAAGGGGCGTCCCTTCTGACGCGAATTTTAAAAATTCTGTAACATCATTTAATATTTGTCTTTCATTAGTTGTTCCTATTTCTAAAGTAATCATAGGTTTTACACCTGGTGAAAACTTTAATCCGTTTTTATATTTTTCAACTAATTTAGGAATATCTATATTAAATTTACTTTGTTCATAAGTAAATACAACTGCTGTTTTTCTACTTGCTATTTTACTTATATATTGTGCTTTTGCTAGATATTTTATTCTTGCTATATCTAATAAGTTTTCTAATTCTGAAGGCATGTTTCCAAATCTGTCTATAATTTCGTCTATAACATTTTGAATGTCTTCTTCATTTTTGCATAATGCGATATTTTGATATATTTCAATTTTTTGTGCTGAGTCTGGTATATATTCATCTGGTATATAACTTGTAACATTTAGGTCTATTTGTATGTCTAAATCAGGTTCTATTTCTATTCCTTGCATTTCTTTTACAACTTCATCTAATAAGTTACAATATGTATCATATCCAACTTGTTCTAAATGTCCTGATTGAATTTCTCCAAGTAAACTTCCTGCTCCTCTTATTTCTAGGTCTCTCATTGCTATTTTGAAACCTGAACCAAATTCAGTGAATTCTTTTATTGCTTTTAGTCTTTTATCTGCTTCTTCTGATAGCATCTTGTCTTTTCTGTATGTTATATATGCATATGCTTGCCTGTCTGCTCTTCCTACTCTTCCTCTTATTTGATATAGTGCTGCTAGCCCCATTCTGTCGGCATTTTCTACTATTATTGTGTTTGCATTTGGTATATCAATTCCAGATTCTAGTATTGTTGTACATACTAATACATTTGATTTTTTCTCTATAAAGTCTTTCATTATATCTTCTATTTGTGAACCTGTCATTTGTCCATGCGCATAACTGACTGTTGCTTCTGGCACTAATCTTGCTATGTCATCTGCTTTTTTCTGTATTGTATCTACTCTATTATAAATATAAAATACTTGTCCATTTCTTTCTAGTTCTTTTGTTATTGCTTCTTTTATAACTTCTTGGTCATATTCTAGTACATAAGTTTGAACTGGCTTTCTATTTTGTGGTGGCTCATAAATTACTGACATATCTCTTATTCCAACTATTGACATGTGCATTGTTCTTGGTATTGGTGTTGCTGTCATTGTTAAGACATCTATATTTGATTTATATTGTTTGATTTTTTCTTTTGCTTTTACTCCAAATCTGTGCTCTTCATCTATTATTAAAAGTCCGATGTCTTTAAATTCTACATCTTTACTTAATAATCTATGTGTTCCTATTACTATATCGACATCTCCTAGTTTTACTCTTTTTATTACATCATCTTGATATTTTTTGCTTTTAAATCTATTGAGAATTTCTACTTTTATTGGAAAGTCTTTCATTCTATCTCTAAATTCTTCGTATTGTTGTTGTGCTAATACTGTTGTTGGCACTAAGTATGCTACTTGTTTGTGGTCCATTATTGCTTTAAATGCAGCTCTAATTGCAACTTCTGTTTTTCCATATCCGACATCTCCACATAGCAGTCTATCCATTGGTCTTTGTGCTTCCATATCTTTTTTAACTTCTTCAATACATCTTAATTGGTCATCTGTTTCCTGATATGGGAATTGCTCTTCAAATTGCTGTTGCCATGGTGTATCTTTGCTAAATGCATATCCTCTGGCTTTTTCTCTTTTTGCATATAATTCTATTAGTTCTCTTGCTACTGCTCTTAAGTTATTTTTAACTTTTTCTTTTGTTTTTATCCAGTCTTTACTTCCAATGCTATTTATTGGTGGATTTATTGCGTCTCCTCCAACATATTTTCTTATTGTGTCTAGCTGATTTGTTGGTACATATAAAATATCATCATTTTTATATTTTAATTTGATATAATCTTTTGTTGTTCCATCTGCTGTTATTGTATTTACTCCAACAAAAATTCCTATTCCATAATTTTTATGTACTACATAGTCTCCTACTTTTAAGTCTGCAAATACTACTTTTTCTCCTTCTTTAAAAGCTGTATTTGAAAATGTCTTTTTCTTTTTTCCACCATCAATTAAGTCATCTGCTGAAACAACTACTTGGTTTATTTCAAAATTTTCAAATCCTTCTGAAATTTTTCCAATTGCAATTGTTACAATGCTTTCAGTTGATTTTACTATTATTGTTTTGTCTAATTTTTCTTCTATTTTGCATAAAATATTTTCTTTTTCAAATAATTCTTTTAACTTATTTGCTTTTTCTTTTGTATCAACCATTACATAAATGCTTTTTTTCTCTTTGTTCCATTTTTTTATATCTTCAAAGAAATTTTCTATTTCACTTTTATAATAATTAACTTCTCTGTATTCAAAATGATATCTTTCAGCTTGTTTTTTAGTTGTAACATCTTGCTTTTCTAAATACACTATTTGATATTTATTTTCTATCATTTCAAAATCTATTGAAGACATGGTACTTAATGATTCTGGAATTACTTTTTCTTTTTCTATTAGATTTTTACTTAAATTTTCAATATCTTGTAAAATGTTTATTTGTCTTTGCTCTACTTTACTTATTTCATCTAAAAATATTAGACATTCTTGATTTAAATAATCTATTAGTGTTTCTTGTTTTTCATAAAATTCATTAAAATATTTATCGATTTTACTTATGTAATTTCCAGCTTTTATTTGTTCTAAATCTTGCTCTATTATTTCTTCTTGTTTACCTTCTGCAATTGTTTTTTGTATTTTTTTACATATGTTTTCAATTGAATCTTCTAGAACATATTCATGTGCAGGATATATTTTTGCCTTTTCTAGTGTGTTAATTGACCTTTGGCTACTTATGCTAAAATTTCTTATTGAGTCAATTTCATCTCCCCATAATTCAATTCTTACACCTGTTTTCTTATCCAAGGAAATGTCAATTATTCCACCTCTTATGCTGAATTGTCCTCTTCCTTCTATTAAGTCATATCTTACATATCCTAAATTTACTAATTTTCTTTTTATATCTTCTAAGTTACATATATCTCCTACTTTGAATTCCAATATGTCTTTGAATAATACTTTTTTTGATGGCTATTTTTGCATTAAAGCTTCTATTGTTG
>CAKPQY010000023.1 GCA_934179885.1 uncultured Clostridia bacterium | reverse complement strand
GTTTAACATTTATAAAGATATAAATGAAAATGGTAAATTAGATAGTGAAGATTCTTTTGTAATAAAATCAGGTGCAACAAATAGTAATGGTATAATTACTGTAACAGGTTTAACAGCAGTCAAATACATTGTAAAAGAGATAACAGCACCAGAAGGATATTTGCTAGATTCAACTGCAATACGAAGCTTTGAAATTCAAGCTAATGGGAATAATATTAATTTACAATTTGAGGATGATGAACCTTCAGGAATAATCAATATTATAAAAGAAGATGCAGAGACAGGAGATATAACTCAAGGTAATGCAAAATTTGAAGGTGCTGAATATAAAATATATGCAGCAGAAGATATATATAAAGCTGCAAAAATTCAAAAATTCTATTCTAAAGACCAAGTGGTTGCAACAAGAGTTATAAAAGAAGATGGTAAAACAGAAGCGGTTCCAAATCTTCCTATTGGTAAATACTATGTTAAAGAAACTAAAGCACCAGATGGTTATTTAATAGATAATAATACATATAATGTTAATTTATTTTATAAAGACCAAACATCTGAAGTAATAACAAGTTCTGTAATCAGTAAAGATAATGTAAAGAAAAGACAAGTAAATATATTTAAATCAGGAATCAAAATTTTATCAGGCTTAGTCCCTGGATTGGAAGGTGCAGAATTTACAATTAAACTTAATAGCAATGTAGAGAAAGCTTTAGCTCAAGGTTATTCATATGCGGAAATTTGGAATGGGATTGATGAGTATGGAAATAAAGTTTCAGTTGATTCAAACAGAGTACAAGCTGCGCAAAAAATAGCTCCTACAGTTTCAAAAGTTGTGACTGATAAGACAGGAAATGCATACACAGATATGTTACCTTATGGTAAATATATTGTTAAAGAAACAGTAACTCCTCAAGACTATGAAACAGCAACAGATTTTACATTTTCAATTACACAAGATAGTTCTGAAATTAAAGATAATTCTAAAAAAACATTAAGACTAGTTGTAAATAATGAACAACTTGAAAGTTATATAAAATTAGTTAAAAAAGATAAAACAACAGGAAAAATAGTTACTGCAAGTTCTGCTTCTTTTAAAATCAAAGCAACAGAAGATATAATAGATAGAGCAACTAAAGATGTTATTTGGCATAAAGGAGATTATATTACACAAAAAGTAGGAAACACAACATATGATATATTTACTACAAATTCTAAAAATTTGGTAGTATCTGAAAAGAAACATTCATTTAGTAGTGTTTTTGATGATTTAGGAACAGTTATAACACCTCTTAAACTTTCAGTTGGGAGTTATGAAATAGTAGAAGTTGATGCGCCAGATGGGTTCTTGAATTTAGATGAAACTATTAAATTTGAAATAGAAGGAATTAGAAATTATGATACAGACCAAGACGGAGATTTTGTTAAAGAAATAGAGATTTTCAATGAACAACCAACAGGTACAATTAATTTAACTAAAGAAGTAATTTACAGAGGAACAGAAGATGCAGATATATCATTAATAGATATTTCAGATTTATCTGGTATTGAATTCAAGTTAACAGCCAAAGAAAATATTTTAGATAAAGCGGATAATTCTATTATTTATAAAGCAGGAGATGTTATTGGATATTACAATGTATCTAAAGAAGGTAAATTAGAAATAAAAAATTTACCTATGGGAATTTACAATTTAGAAGAAACTAAAACAATTGATGGTTTGGTGTTAAATAAAGAGCCTATTGAAATATCAATTATAAAGCAGGATGATACAACTAAAATTTATACGAAAGATGTGACAGTAGAAAATAAAATGACTATAGTAGAAATATATAAAGTTGATAAAGATTCTAAAGAACAACTTACAGGTAGCAAACTTGCATTATATGATGATGAAGAAAATGAAGTTGCATCTTGGGTATCTGACGGAACACCTTATATCATAGAAGGATTAAGTGCTTATAAAGAATATGTATTGAAAGAATTAGAAGCACCAAATGGATATTATTTATTTGATAATGATTATAGTTTTAATGTTTCTAATAGTGAAGGATTACAAAAAATTGAAGTTCAGAATGAATTAGTTTTGAAAAATATTATAATAAACAAGAAAGATTCTGATACTTTGGATTTAATACGTAAAGATTTTTCTTTTGGATTATTTGAAGATGAAGAATGTACTAAATTAATTAAAGAAATAAAATCCAATAAAGATGGAACAATTGCTTTTAATGATTTAGAGGTTGGAACATATTTTATTAAAGAAACTATTGCTCCAGAAGGCTATAATCTTTCTGAAAAAGTACTGAAAGTTGAAATTAAAGCAGATAAACAAAAAGGAATTATTATAGATGATGAAGTTCAAAATGAAGAAAATTATACTGCTAAAATAGATTTTGAAAATGAGATTCAAAAAGGGAAAATTAAAAATATTCAAAAAGTTTTGCCTAAAACAGGCTTTTAATCAGATTATTATTTCAAAAATTAATTTGAAGTCAAATTAAAATCCCCCCAAATATATAAAATCGATGATATCAATTAGTTAATAAAAAGTTAACTAAAAAGAAAAAATTTATTAAAAAGTTATAACGAACTATTGAATTAATATTTAATATTTGATACAATATAAAAAGTAAATGTTAAGTGATTAATCAAAAGTTTGCTATAACATTAAATATATTTTAAAAATAAAAAAATATTGAAAAAAATATGAAAAAAATTTATAATATGAGGTAGAGATAATGGAAAGATTATCAATGAAAAGTGATATTGTGTTTAAAGCTTTTTTTAGTAGAAATGAGAAATTTTTAAAAAGCTTTTTAAGTGCCATTTTAGGAGAAAATGTAAAAATAAAAAAAGTGATGCATGATGTTAGACTGGAACAGTTAACAAAAGAAATGAAATATGGTGTGTTAGATTTAGATGTAGAACTAGAAAGTGGAGAACTTTTAAATGTTGAAATGCAATTAAGAGATAATCATAATATAGAAGAAAGAACAACATTTTATGCAAGCAAAAAAATAGTAGAGCAATTAGAACCAAAAGGAAAATATGAGGATTTAAAAAAAGTAATTGTAATAGCAATATTAAATTATAGTTTTATAAAATCACATCAATATGTAACAGAAACAGTGAGAGTAGCAAAAGTAGATAAAGAATATGAAATTAATAATACAGTAAAATATTATTATATATAATTAGAAAAATTTAGAAATCAAAATCCAAATATGGAAGAAAAAATCAATCAATGGTTAGAATTTATTGATATGGAAAGGGGGGATTTGCTAGAAATGGCTAAGGAAAAAAATAAAGAAATAAAAGAAGCAACAGATGCATATGAAGTACTAACAGGAAATGATGAAATAAAAAGAATAGCAGAAATACGATTAATGTCAGAACTGGAAGAACAATCTGCATTGGCAACTGCTAGAGCTAAAGGAACAGAAGAAGGACTGAAACAAGGAAAAAAAGAAGGACTGAAACGAGGAAAAGAGGAAGGATTGAAACAAGGAAAAGAGGAAGGATTGAAACAAGGAAAAGAGGAAGGACTGAAACAAGGAAAAGAGGAAGGACTGAAAGAAATAGCAAAGAGAATGAGAAATAAAGGAATAAATATAGAAGAAATAATGGAATTAACAAAATTATCAAAAGAAGAAATAGAAAAATTAAAATAACAAAGCCAAACTATTGACAATATGCCCCATAATAATGTATAATGTGTAACGTATATAGGGTAAGGGCAAAACAAATAAAGTTTTACCTTAAAGAAATGAAATCCCACATACAGTTTCGTATGACCGGAAGGAGGGGAATATAAATGTCAGAAATTAAAGTTAATAATGGAAATATAGAAGATGCCTTAAAAAGGTTTAAAAGACAATGCGCACGTAATGGAGTTTTACAAGAAGTTCGTAAAAGAGAACACTATGAAAAACCAAGTGTAAAAAGAAAGAAAAAATCAGAGGCAGCTAGAAAAAGAAAATTTTAATTACATAAATAAAAAAGGTGGATGTTTAGGAAGGGATATTTTATTCTTAGATGTCCACTTTTTTAGTATGATAAAATAAATTCGGGATAGAATATAAATATTAAAGATTTGTGATAAAAGAAACGAAACAATAAAGATCTGATAAAGAAAATCTTTAAAAAATTTCAGATGACAATGAATGAAGTGTAGTGAAAGGATGGTTCTTGTGAATTATAGTGAATTAGATATAAAAAATGGTATTAAACTTCATACAATAAAAACAGAAAAATTCAAAACAAACTTAATTGCAGTAATGTTAACAACAAAATTGGACAAAGAAAATGTTACAAAAAATGCTTTGATTCCAGCAGTATTAAGAAGAGGAACAGCAAGTTTGAATACTTTAGAAGAAATTAATAAAAAATTGGAAGAAATGTATGGAGCAAGTTTGGACTGTGGATTAGATAAAACAGGAGATAATCAGGTTTTAAAATTTTATATAGAATCAGTAAATGATGAATTTTTGCCACAAAATAATGAAAATATGTTAAAAAAATCCCTAGAAAAAATCTTTGAGTTAGTATTTAATCCATATTTAGAAAATAATTGCTTTAAAAAAGAATATGTAGAACAAGAAAAAGAAAATTTAAAGCAAATAATAGAAGGAAAAATAGATAATAAAGCTAGATATGCATTAGATAGATGTACAGAAGAAATGTACAAAAATCAACCATTTGGATTATATAAATATGGATATGTAGGAAATTTAAAAAATATTGATGAAAAAAATCTATATGAATATTATCTTAACTTAATAAACAAATGCAAAATAGATATTTTTGTTTCAGGAATATTAGATAATCAAATTGAAGAAATAATAAGAAATAATCAAAATATAAGTAAATTAAAAGAGAGAAATCCAGAATTTATTATGCCAGAAACAAAATCTAAAATATCTGAGAAAGAAAATATTTTACAAGAATCAATGGACGTAAATCAAGGAAAGCTTGTATTAGGGCTAGATTTAGATGTAGATAATGAAGACCTAAGATATGACACAATGATTTATAATAGCATACTAGGTGGAAGTGCTAATTCAAAACTATTTCAAAATGTGCGAGAAAAAGCAAGCTTAGCATATACGGCAAGTTCAAGTTATTATAGATTTAAAAATAATATATTTATAAATTGTGGAATAGAAATTGGAAATTATGAAAAGGCGTTAGAAATCATAAAACAACAAATTGAAGATATGAAAAAAGGCGACTTTACAGATGAAGAGGTCGAAAATGCAAAACAGGGAATTATTGCAGCAATTAAGACTATAGATGATGAACAAGACACAGAAATTATGTACTTTTTTGGACAAGAATTGTCAGCAAACAAACTTGATATTGATGAATATATGAATAGAATTTCTAAAGTAAATAAACAAAATGTTGTTGATATTGCAAATAAAATTAGCATAAATACAATATATTTTCTTAAAAATTAAGATAGCCGTTTGAACGAGGTGAATTACGGATATCTTATACAAAATTTATGAAATAAATTTTGTAAACATTGAAAAAAGTTCCCGATGGACAAAGGAAAGGTGAAAAAATGCAAATAATAGAAAATTCAAAAGTTAAAGAAAAGTTATATATAGAAAAACTAGAAAATGGATTAACTGTTATGATAATTCCCAAAAAAGGAATTCAAAAAAAGTATATTATTTGGGGTACAAATTATGGCTCAAATGATAGTACTTTTATAGTACCTGGGGAAACAGAAGTGACAGAAGTACCAAAAGGTGTTGCACATTTTCTAGAGCATAAAATGTTTGAACAAGAAAATGGCAAAAACAGTTTAGATGTATTAACTGCATTAGGAGTTAATGCAAATGCCTATACAACAAATAATCATACAGCATATTTATATGAATGCACAGATAATTTTTATGAAGCTTTAGACGAATTTATGGATTATGTCCAACATCCTTATTTTACAGATGAAAATGTAGAGAAGGAAAAAGGAATTATAGGACAAGAAATAATGATGTATGATGATTATCCAGACTGGAAAGTTTATCTAAATGCGTTAGAATGTATGTATCATAACAGCCCTGTAAAACTTGATATTACAGGAACAATTGAAACAATAAGTCATATTGATAAAGATATATTATACAAATGTTATAATACTTTTTATAATCCATCAAATATGGCGATGGCTGTTGCAGGAGATTTTGAACCTGAAAAATTATTAGAAGAGGTAAAAAAGAGATTAGTTGATAACAAATCAAATGGCGAAATAAAAAGGATTTATGAGGATGAGCCAAGAGAAATTGTAAAAGAAAAAACTGAACAAAATATGGAGGTTAGCAAGCCACTTTTTGCTATAGGAATAAAAGATGTTCCAGCTGAAGAAAAAGAAAAAGTAAAAAAACATATATCAATTGAAATATTGTTAAATTTATTGATAGGAGCCAGTTCAAAATTATACAGAAAATTATATAATATGGGAAATTGTTATTCAGTTCCAAGTATTGAGTATGATTTTGATAAAACGTATGCACATATTTTAATTACTGGGCAGTCAAATAATCCTGAAGAATTATATAAAATGTTTAAAGAAGAAGTTGGAAAATTTATTGAAACAGGGGTTAATGAACAAGATTTTGAAAGAACAAGAAAAATGATATATGGTGAATATGTAAAAGAATATAATGATGTAACAGATATTGCTAGAATGTTTTTATCAGATTATTTTAAAGGTATAAATAGTTTTGACTATTTAGAAGAAATAAGCACAATAAATGTAGAATATTTAAATCAAGTGTTAAAAGATGTGTTTAATGAAAAAAATATGATATTATCTGTTGTAAAAAGTTAGATAAAAATATTGTAAAAAAAACGGCATAAAAAATGAAAAAGATTTTATGCTGTTTTTTTATGATTTTAAATGTCGAAAAATGTAAAAACAAGTCATACGAAAGTTGCTAAAAAACGTTGAAAATACTTGACTTGGAGAAATTTATGTGTTAATTTATAAGTATACGAAAGAGAAGAAATGAAAAAGGAGAGATTGTTATGTTAAATGAAGAAATTTGTAAATTAAGAGATAAATTAAATAAAAGCATAGAAAATGGTGAGGACTATGCTGTTACTTATAAGTTGAGTATTGAATTGGATGAATTGATTGCTGAATATTATAGGAATTTAAAAAATGGTAAAAAAAAACTAGTTGTTGATTTTGTGTAAAAGAGTGCGGAGGACCGCACTTTTTTTTCTATTTAAATCCTTTCTCCCCTTGCTAAATCAGCAAAAATATTATATAATATTACATCAAGTAAAGGAGAGAAACAATGTTAGTAAATAGTAATATTATAGAAGAATTGCTAGAAGATGCAGGATATTCAAGAACAGAAGAAGCAAAAAAGTATGCAAAAGAACAAAAAGTAAGAATAATGCAAACAACATATGATGATGAAAACAACTTTGAATTACATGGAACAGTATATGGAAATGATGTTTACAACACATATATTGATGTAAAAGATGGAGAAATACAGTCAATAGAATGTACATGTCCAGATTACTATAACACATACGGCGTATGTAAACATAGTTTAGCAACAGTACTAACATTTAATAATATGCAAACAGAAGAAATGTTGCATAAAAATGAAAAAATAACGGAAAACAATATATTAGGAAAGAAAAATCAAGATAAATATAACAGTTTTAATCAAATAGTAAAGACATTATATAATGAAGAGTTAAACGAAATAGATTCTGATTTAGAAGTGAAATTAAAAAATAAAGGAACTATAAAAATAGAACCTAAAATAATATATGACAAATTTTCAAAAGAGATGAAAATTGAGTTTAAAATTGGAAATAAAAGAATGTACAAGCTAAAAAATTTAACAGATTTTTATAAAGCTATGACAAATAAAGAATTTTACAAATATGGTGATAAATTAGAATTTGTTCATACAAAGGAAATGTTTGAGCAAGAGAGTCAAAGTTTGTTAGATTTTATAATGAAATATGCAGAAATAATAGCATTTACAAATTCAAATGCGAATTCAAATTATAGATATTATGGAAAAGCTATAAATGAAAGTAGTATAATTATAGGAAATACAGCAATAGATGAATTGTTTGAAGTATTAAGAAATAAAAAAATAATGATTGAAAGAGATTATGATAAAAATACAGTAGAATTTACGGATGGAAACCCAAAAATTGAGTTTAATTTAGAAAAAGTTTTTAAAAATGAATATAGAATTATTGCGGATTTTGATATATATAAAATTGTCATCTTAAAAGGAAAAGAATACAAGTATGTTTTAACAGAAGATAAATTATATAGATGTGATAAAGAATTTGAAAATACAACTTTAAAATTATTAAGATTATTTAGAGAGAACTATTTAACTCAGGTTACACTTGGAAAAAATGAATTAGGAGAATTGTTTTCGGTAATTTTTCCTAGAGTCAAAAATGCAATAAAAATAGATGAAAATATACAAGAAGAAATAAAGAAATATCAACCTGAAAAACTAGGAGTAAAAGTATTTTTAGATTTTGATGAAAATGAATATATCGTTGCAGATGTAAAATTATGTTATGGAGAAAACGAATTTAATCCTTTAAATGAACAAGAAGAAAAAGATTTTAAATATCCTAGAAATGTAATTGAAGAAACAAAAGCAATGAATGTTTTTAGAAAAACTGGATTTATGTTTGATGTTAAGAATTTGAGATTTATTTTACCTAATGAAGAAAAAATATATGAATTTTTGACAAATGATATAAATTATTACATGAATAAATTTGAAGTATTAGCAACAGAAAATTTTAAATCAAAAGAGATAGTAAGACCTAAGATAGGTTCATTAGGGGTAAGAGTCGAAAATAATTTGCTATCAGTTGATTTATCAC
>CAKPQY010000022.1 GCA_934179885.1 uncultured Clostridia bacterium | reverse complement strand
TGGAACATCTAATTCAAAAGATAATAATTCTAAATCAAATCCATTATGAATTAACCTTATTATTTCCTCTGTTTCGTTTAGTCTTATCACAATATTCTATTCTCCATTCTACATTGATTATATTCTTATTATTTCGTATACTTTTATTTATTCGGTTAATCATTGGCTTAATAATTGCTGTTTTTTATTATAGCATAATCTCAAATACATTTCAATAATTTTTTCTTATTTTTATAAACATTATTGTAGTGTTACAATTGATGTGAAACAAAAAAATATAGAAATTGTGATAAACCTTTTTCGACCATATTTCATTCTATGTACTCCTCGTCGTTTCCTGACTACTCTATGTTCACAAGACCTCACAGGGTAAGCCGTTTAACTTTCCTCATTTACTCGCTTGATTTACTATACAAGTTTACGTATATCTTTTGGGTTTCGACTTGTTTAGTAGCCTTGCCCTCTTGCATAGCCTTAATATCAAGTTCTTGTACATCGAGCCATGATTTTGATACACACTTCCTCCACTTCCACCTCACGATGGATAGCTTGTGTTTTTCTAATTGGTTGGCGATATATACCTCCAATACGGACTTTCACCGATTAGCTAAACGACATGCCTGTCGCACTAAAAAAAGTGAATTGCCTAATGCAACTCACTTTAAGAATATTTATCCACTTTTGGTTATTTATTGTGCATAAAACTGCAATAAGCAGACACTTCATTGTTATTTCTTTCAATACTTTTTCACTATATTCTATTCCGTATAACCTATGGTACAACTGTATTTCATCAAATATATACACCTCGTTTTTATTAACTTCCATAAGCATACACCTAGATGGTGTCCACCTTCGCCAGTTGGATTATATAAAGTAATAAGAAGAACAACTTGCGGGTCTTCAATTGGAGCAACACCTAAAAAAGAAGTTACATATTTATTTGTATTAACTCCATCTTCAGAAGTTCCTGTTTTTCCACCAATTCTATATCCTGTAACTTTTGCGTTCTTACCTGTACCCTCTGACACAACAGATTCCATCATACTTAAAACCTTTTCTGAAGTTTCTTTAGAAATTGTTTGTGATTTAACTTTTGTTTCAATATCAGTTTTTTCTCCTGTTTCACTATCAATAATTGCCTTTACAACTCTAGGCTGAATCAAATTTCCTCCATTTGCTATCGATGAAACTGCTGTAACTAATTGAAGTGGTGTAATTTCAAATCTTTGACCAAAACTTACTGTTGCAAGTTCAACTGGTCCCATTTTATTTTCAGCTAAAAATATGCTTCCAGCTTCTCCTGGTAAATCAATTCCTGTTCTATCTAGTAATCCAAATTTTTGTAAATAGCTATAATATGTATGAACTCCCATTTTTTGTCCTAATCCTATAAAAATTGGATTACATGAATTCATTAATGCTTGCCTTAAGCTCTCTGCTCCATGTGGTCTATAATATCTCCAACATTTTATTCTTACACCTGCAACCTCAATTCCACCAGTACAACAAAACTGTCCTTGTTGGTCTATATCTGTTACTAATCCTTCTTCCAAAGCTGCAGATGCTGTAATTGTTTTAAATGTAGACCCTGGCTCATATGTATCAGTAATTGCTCTATTTCTCCAAACTGCTTGCAAACTCTTTGTTTTTTCCGCTTGATCTGCTGTATCCCAAATTCCTTTTAGTTCGTCTGTATATGCTGCATATGGTTCATTCAAATTATAGTCTGGATATGTTACCATTGCTAAAATATCTCCATTTTTAGGATTCATTACAACAATATTTCCGCCATCTGTACACTCATTATCTATACACGCTTCTTTTAAATATTTTTCAACAATTGATTGTATATTAATATCAATTGTAAGAACTAAATCATTACCATCAACAGCAGCTACATATGTCTCGCCTTCTTCTCCTATTTCGCTACCTTTAGCATCTGTATGTCTTTTTATTGCACCTTTTGTTCCTGAAAGGGCACTATCATATTTTGCTTCTATTCCATCCAGTCCTTGATTATCACTACCACAAAATCCTATAATTTGAGATGCCAAATTATTATTAGGATAATATCTTTTTGTATCTTCATCAATATTTATACCTGTTGTAATATTTTCTTCTTCTATCCATTTTCTAAGTTCATCCGTTTTTTCCTTATCTACTTTTTTAGCAATTGTTTCTATTGAACTTCTTTTTGAAACTCTTTTTAGCATAGTCTCATAATCTAAATCAAAAATTTCTGCAAGTTTTTTAGCTACTTTTTCTTTCATATCTTTTTCTATATTTCCTGGGTTTACTGTTACTGTTTCTACAGTACTGCTTTGCGCTAAAACTTGACCTGTTGTATCATAAATTGTTCCCCTTTTGGGATTTATTGCCCTATCTAAAGTTTGTTGTTCATATGCCATTTTTGATAATTCTTTTCCTTCTATTAGTTGAATATACCCTAATCTTCCTATTAATAGTGCTATTATTAAAAAAACTATAAATAACATTGTTCTCATTCTTTTTTTGGTTGATATATTTATTTTTACCATAAAAACACCTCTAATAATATTTATTAGAAGTGTTTAATTTTATTCTTATTAATTATATTTAAAAATTAAAGATTTTTTCAGTAAGCTCTTCCCACCAACTTTTTTCTTCCTCAATCACGATTTTTTCAGACGCTGACTCCACATAATCTTTTTTAGGAAGAGTAACATAAACAGTTTGTTTATTGCTCAATTTTTGCATTCCCAATTCTTCTTTTGCAACCTTCTCAATATTACTTAAATTTACACTATTTTCAATACTAACCTTTAATTGTTCATTCTCTTTTTGAAGAGCTGCGAGCTGTTTCTTTTGACTTTGAATTTGATTAAATTGTTTATCTATCTGAGAGTTTCTACAACTTATAGTCAATAATAGCAAAAATATCCCAACTACAGTAACAGTCATTTTAATTTGTCTTTTTCGTTGTTCTTTAGATACTTTTATTTGTTGTTTAGGTACATCTTTAACAACTTTTAATTGACCTTTTTTAGAAGTTGTTTTACTTCTTCTTTCATAATCAGGTTCAATTTTTCTAGGACTTGTACCATATTGGTATCTTGCCTGTGCCATAAGTTTTTCACCTCTCTTTCTTTTTTGGACGTTAGATGTTTGTAAAATAGATGTTGGAATATTTTTTACTTTCTAACCTCAAACCTCTAACTTCTAATTTACACTCTTTCAAAAATTCTAAGTTTTGCACTTTTGCTTCTAGAATTTTCATCTTGTTCTTCTTTGTTTGCCACTATTGGCTTTCTAGTAATTATATTTCCAAGTGTTTCTGCCCCACATACACAATATGGTAAATCACTTGGACAAGTACATTTTCCTTTTGCATCTATCATTGCATTTTTTACTGCCCTATCTTCTAAAGAATGAAATGTTATTACACATAATCTTCCTTGAGGTTTTAAGCAATCTATGCAATCTTTAATTGTATTATATAATGGTTTTATTTCATTATTTACTTCTATTCTAATTGCTTGAAATGTTCTTTTTGCAGGATGTCCATCTTTTTGTTTTGATTTTGGACTTGATTTTTCTATAATTTCAACTAATTCTTTAGTAGTTTGTATTTCTTTTGATTTTCTATATTCACAAATATTTTTTGCAATTTGCCTTGAAAATCTTTCTTCACCATATTCATATATGATATTTGCTAAATTTTCTTCTGAATATGTATTTACTACTTCTTTGGCTGATAATTCTTGAGATTTATCCATTCTCATATCAAGTTCATTTTCACCTAAGTAGCTAAATCCCCTATTTCTCTCATCTAACTGATATGAAGACACGCCTAAATCTAGCAAAATTCCATCAACTTTTTCTATTCCAATATCTTCTAAAATTTGTTTTATATTATCATGGTTATCTTTTATAAATTTTACATTTGAGAAATCTTCTAGATTTTTCTTTGCAGCCTGAAGAGCATCTTCATCTCTATCTATTCCAATTAATAATCCTTCTTTTGATAACCTTTTTAATATTTCTTTACTATGTCCTGCACCACCAAGAGTGCCATCTACATATATTCCACCTGGTTTTATATTCAAACCAGATATACATTCTTCCAACATTACAGGTTTATGTTTAAATTCCAATTTTCCACCTCTTAAAGTTTTTATTTCAAAAAACAGCTGGCAAATTTACCAGCTGTTTCAATTTTATGTTTTTTCTTTTGGTATTTATAATCCTTTTGTATTTTTGTCTTTGGATTTTCTGCTTTTGTCTTTTGACATTCTTCTGTAATTTTAATCTTTTGTAATTTTTTCTTTTGTTTCTTAAATTTCTTTTGCATATTTATCTTTAGTATTGTATCTTTTGTACTTTTGTCTTTCGTTTGTTTTTTCTTTAGTAAGTTTTTCTTATGTATTTTTATCTCTGGTACTTTTATATAAACTTTTGCACGCTATATACCAAGCATAGTCATATTTTCAGCAATTTCATCTACTGATATATTTTCATCGCATTTATCCCAGTTTTCTTTATTCCATATTTCTAATCTAGTACCTACTCCAATTATTACTGCTTCTTTTTCTAATCCTGCTGCTGCTCTTAAATTATTTGGTATTAAAAATCTACCTTGTTTGTCTATTTCGCATTCTGTTGCTCCTGATAAGAAAAATCTAACAAAGTTTCTTGCATTTTTGTCTGATAGTGGAAGTGATTTTAATTTTGTTTCAAAGTTTAACCATTCTTCTTGTGAAAAAGCAAATAAACATCCGTCTAACCCTTTTGTTATAACGAACTTTTCTCCAATGTCTTGTCTTAATTTAGCTGGCATTATCAATCTGCCTTTAGCATCTAGAGAATGCTCATATTCACCCATTAACAATGGTTTTCACCTCTCTTCCATTTTACCACCACTTTGTACCACTTTTCTCCACTTCATGTAAATTGTAATATAACTTTTTTAATTTTGCAATAGTTTTTTGAAAATTTTTCGAAATTTTTTTTAAAATTCACAACTTAATAAAATTTAGAGTCTGCATAGTGTAATAATTAATAATACTGTTAGTATTATTAATTGATATTTTCATACTATTAATTCATGTTGTTTTTTTATTTTCATTGCTATACTTTTCTAAAGTAAATATTGGGAGGTTTATATGACAGAGAACGAAAAAAAATTAAGAAAAAATATTGGGAAAAAAATCAAATTAGCTAGATCAAAAACTAATTATACTCAAGAAGCTCTTGCCGAAAAAACATCATTATCTCCTAGATATATTAGTCAATTAGAACGTGGAATTGCTTTTGGTAGTGCAAGTACTATTGTTGGGCTATGCAAGGCTTTAAATATATCATCAGATTTTTTATTTAGTGATTTAATTAAGTCTGACTCATCAGAATATATTAATATGATTGATAATAAATTTTTAGAAAATTATTCTCAATTAAATGAATATAATAAAAAAATTATTAATCAATTAGCAAATGATTTAGTAAAATTGCAAACTGAAGATTATTTAAAAAATAAAGCTAAATAATTTAAAAAGAACTATAATTATTTTTACTTAATTATAGCTCTTTTTTTATATTATAGAAAACACTTTTCTCTATTATTGCAACTTTTCTATTTCCTTTTCCACTAAAATATAACGATTACATTGATAAAATTTTCTACTTATGTTATCATATTAGTCAATAAAATGGAAATAATAACACAATAATAGGAGGTAAAATTTATGGAATTTAAAGAATGGAACAAATTCAAAAGCGGAGACTGGAAATATGAAATTAATGTAAGAGACTTTATACAACAAAACTACACTCCATATGAAGGAAATTCAAATTTTTTAGCAGCGCCAACAGAAAAGACAAAAAAATTATGGAATGAAGTTTTAGATTTATACAAAAAAGAAAAAGAATCATATGGTGGAGTTTTAGATATAGACACAAAAACAGTATCAACAGTATCAGCACATGATGCAGGCTATATAGACAAAGACTTAGAAGAAATTGTTGGTCTTCAAACAGATGCACCTTTAAAAAGAGCAATAATGCCTTTTGGTGGAATTCGTATAGTAGAAAAATCATGTGAAGCCTATGGAAGAGAAGTTGAACCAGAAGTTGATGAGATATTTCATAAATACAGAAAAACTCATAATGATGGTGTATTTAACGTATATACTCCAGACATAAGAGCTGCAAGAAGCAGTCACTTAATCACAGGCCTTCCTGATGGATATGGTCGTGGAAGAATTATTGGAGATTACAGAAGAGTTGCACTTTACGGTGTAGATACTCTAATTAATGCAAAGAAAAAAGACCTAGAAACATTAGATACTGACGAATTTACTGAAGATATCATTAGAGAAAGAGAAGAAATATCAGAACAAATAAAAGCTTTAAACGAATTAAAAGTAATGGCATCAAAATATGGATATGATATATCAAAACCTGCATCAAATGCAAAAGAAGCTGTTCAATGGTTATATTTTGGATATTTAGGAGCAATTAAAGACCAAAACGGTGCTGCAATGAGCATTGGTAGAACATCTACATTCCTAGACATCTATTTTGAAAAAGATTTAGCAGATGGAACTTTAACAGAAGAACAAGTTCAAGAAATAATGGACCATTTTGTTATGAAATTAAGATTAGTTAGATTTTTAAGAACACCTGAATACAACGAATTATTCAGTGGAGACCCAGTTTGGGTAACTGAAAGTATTGGTGGTATGGGAATTGATGGTAGAACATTAGTTACTAAAAACTCATTCAGAATTTTGCACACATTAGAAAACTTAGGTCCTGCCCCAGAACCAAACTTAACAGTATTATGGTCAACAAGATTACCAGAAGGATTCAAAAGATACACAACAGATTTATCAATAAAAACATCATCAATTCAATACGAAAATGACGATTTAATGAGAATTACTTTAGGAGACGATTATGGAATAGCTTGTTGTGTTTCACCTATGAAAATTGGAAAACAAATGCAATTCTTTGGTGCAAGAGCAAACTTAGCCAAAACTTTATTATATGCAATAAATGGTGGTAGAGACGAAATCTCTGGAAAACAAGTTACACCAAAATATGCACCAATCACTTCTGAATATTTAGATTATGACGAAGTAATGGAAAAATTCGACCAAATGATGGATTACGTAGCAAAAATCTATATAAAAGCTTTAAATGCAATTCATTATATGCATGACAAATATTCATATGAAGCAATTGAAATGGCTTTACATGATAAAGAAATTATAAGAACAATGGCATGTGGAATAGCTGGTTTATCAGTAGTTGCAGACTCCCTATCTGCTATAAAATATGCAAAAGTAAAAGTAATTAGAGATGAAACAGGATTAGCAACTGATTACGAAATTGAAGGAAACTTCCCTAAATTTGGTAATGATGATGATAGAGTTGACGATATAGCTGTTTATATTGTAAAAAGATTTTTAAGCAAACTACAAAAACATCAAACTTACAGAAATTCAAAGCAAACATTATCAATACTAACAATAACATCAAATGTTGTTTATGGTAAAAATACAGGAAACACACCTGACGGAAGAAGAGCCGGAGCACCATTTGGACCAGGTGCAAACCCATTACATGGTAGAGATACAAACGGAGCATTAGCTGTTATGAACTCAATTGCAAAACTTCCATTTGAAGAAGCTGAAGATGGTATTTCTTATACATTTTCAATAACACCTGGAACTCTTGGAAAAACTGAAGATGAAAGAGTTACAAATATGGTAAATATGTTAGATGGATACTTTAAACAAACAGGTCATCACATCAATGTAAATGTTTTTGATAGAAGTTTATTATTAGATGCTATGGACCATCCAGAAAAATATCCACAACTTACAATTCGTGTTTCTGGATACGCTGTTAACTTTACAAAATTAACAAGAGAGCAACAATTAGATGTTGTAAACAGAACTATTCACGAAAAAATCTAATTTTTTCAAAAAGGGATTAAGGGGCTACTACCCAAAATCCCTAAAATTTTTTCGGAATTTGAGCTCAATCCCCTATTTCCGAATTTTTTAGGAGTAAACTTATGGAAAAAAAAGATATTGATTTAAAATATTATGCAAAAGTTCATTCAATAGAAAGCTTTGGAACAGTTGATGGCCCTGGAATACGATTTGTACTATTTTTACAAGGATGCCACTTACAATGTAAATACTGCCATAATCGTGACACTTGGGACATGAATGGTGGAGAATATAAGTCTTTAGATGATATTTTTGAAAAAATAATGAAATACAAAAATTATATATATCCAAACGGTGGCGTAACTGTTACTGGTGGTGAACCATTATTACAAGTAAAATTTTTAATTGAATTATTTGAAAAACTAAAAAAAGAAAATATTCATACTTGTATCGATACTTCAGGGATGGTTACTTTAACTCCTGATATAAAAAAATTGCTTTCGCTTACAGATTTAGTTTTGTTAGATATAAAACATATTAATTCTGAAAAATGTAAAAACTTAGTTGGCTTTAGCAATGAAAAAGAACTTGCTTTTGCAAGATATTTAAGTGATAATGATATTCATATGTGGCTTCGCCAAGTTCTTGTACCTGGATATACTGATGATGAACAAGATTTATTAAAATTAAAAGATTTTATTAACAGCCTAAATACTGTTGATAAAGTTGAAATTCTTCCATATCATGATATGGGAAGATATAAGTGGGAAAAGCTTGGTCTTAAGTATGAATTAGATGGCGTTCGACTTGCAAATGATAATGATGTAAAAAGAGCAAAGAACCTATTAGGAATTACCTAACAGGTTCTTTATTTTGCTTATGTGTTTGAGTTAAGAACTTTTTTTACATTTCTACAAAACAATAATTTTTAATAATTTCTCATACGGGTATTCTGATATATCTCTATGCTCTTCCTTATAAAAGAAATCATATATATTATGTGCAACACCCTGAAGTCTCTCATCTTCTACTTTCATTAGCAATTTTGCTATTTCTTGTGAATCTTCAACAAGGTCCTCATCATCTATTTCTGCCATTATAAACAAGAAAAATAAATCGATGATATTTTCTGAAGTCACAAATTCTGGCAATGTCTCAAAT
>CAKPQY010000021.1 GCA_934179885.1 uncultured Clostridia bacterium | reverse complement strand
AAATCAATTGCAATAACAGACCATGGAGTTGTACAAGCATTTCCAGAGGCACATCATTTAGTTGGAGTTGATAACCCAGATATTAAAGTAATATATGGTGTTGAAGCATATTTATCACCAGATAATACAAAATCAATTTATAATGGAAAAGGACAATCAATTGACACAACATATTGTGTATTAGACTTAGAAACAACAGGATTTTCAGCCACAAATGACAGAATTACAGAAATCGGTATAATGAAAGTTAAAAATAAAGAAGTAATTGATGAATTTAGTTGTTTTGTAAATCCAGAAAGACATATACCAGAAAGAGTTTCAGAAGTTACAAACATAACAGATGATATGGTTAAAGATGCAGAAACAATTGAAACAATATTTCCAAAAATGCTAGAATTTTTAGGAGACCAAAAAGAAACTGTAATTGTAGCACATAATGCAAACTTTGATGTAGGATTTTTAAAACAAAATGCCAAGAGATTAGGATATGATTTTGATTATTCATATTTAGACACATTAAGTTTAGCAAAAGATTTATTCCCAGATTATAAAAAATATAAATTAGGAAAAATAGCAGAGAATTTAGGAATAAAGGTAGAAGTAGCACACAGAGCATTAGATGATGTTGATACAACAGTAAAAGTGTTTAATATAATGATAGATATGCTTAAAGAAAAAGGAGCAAAAAAACTAGAAGATATAGATGATGTAGCAGCAGACCCAGAAGCAAAAGCAGAAGAATATAAAAAATTGAAAACATATCATGCAATTATTTTAGCTAAAAATTATGTAGGATTAAGAAATTTATATAAATTAGTATCTTTATCACATTTAGATTATTTTTATAGAAAACCTAGAATCTTAAAAAGCTTATATAAAAAATATTCAGAAGGGTTAATAATTGGTAGTGCATGTGAAGCTGGTGAATTATATCAAGCAATAGAACAAGGAAAGCCTGATGAAGAAATAGAAGAAATTGCAAATGATTATGATTATTTAGAAATTCAACCAATTGGAAATAATCAATTCTTAATTAGAAATGGAATTGTAAGAGACGAAGAAGATTTAAGAGACATTAATAGAAAAATTGTGGCTCTTGGAGAAAAACTAAATAAGCCAGTTGTTGCAACATGTGATGTTCACTTTATGGACCCACAAGACGAAATATATAGAAGAATATTAGAAGCGGGACAAAAATATGAAGATGCAGATAATCAAGCACCATTATATTTAAGAACAACAGAAGAAATGCTAGAAGAATTCAAGTATTTGGGTGAAGAGAAAGCCTATGAAGTTGTTGTAACAAATACAAATAAAATATCAGATATGTGTGAACAAATAAGCCCAATATCACCAGAAAAATGTCCACCACATATTCCAGGATGTGAAGAAGACATTAAAAACATAGCATATAAAAAAGCACATGAATTATATGGAGACCCACTACCAGAAATAGTACAAACAAGACTAGATAAAGAATTAAATTCAATTATAAGTAATGGATATTCAGTTATGTACATTATTGCACAAAAACTAGTATGGAAATCAAATGAAGATGGATATATAGTTGGTTCAAGAGGTTCAGTAGGTTCATCATTAGTAGCATTTATGACAGGTATAACAGAAGTTAACTCACTAGAGCCACATTACAGATGTCCAAATTGTAAATATTCAGAATTTGAAGACTATGGAGTTGGAAACGGATTTGACTTACCAGACAAAGACTGTCCAAAATGTGGACACAAATTAGCAAAAGATGGAATGGATATACCATTTGAAACTTTCTTAGGATTTAACGGAGACAAAGAGCCTGATATAGACTTAAACTTTTCAGGAGAATATCAAGCAAAAGCACATAAATACACAGAAGTAATATTTGGAAAAGGAACAACATTTAAAGCAGGAACAGTAGGTACAGTAGCAGACAAGACAGCTTATGGATATGTAAAAGGATATTATGAAGACAGAGGAATTCCGATAAATAGAGCTGAAATTCAAAGATTATCAGTAGGATGTACAGGAATAAAAAGAACAACAGGACAGCATCCAGGTGGAATTATAGTTGTACCAAAAGGAAGAGAAATATATGAATTTACACCAGTACAACACCCAGCAGATGACCCAAATTCAGATATTATTACAACACACTTTGATTATCACTCAATAGACGGAAACTTGCTTAAATTAGATATACTAGGACACGATGATCCGACAGTTATTCGTATGTTACAAGACTTAACAGGAATAGCACCAACAGACATACCACTTGATGATAAAGAAACAATGTCAATATTTAATTCAACAGATGCACTAGGAGTAACACCAGAGCAAATACACTCACAAGTTGGAACATATGGCATACCAGAATACGGAACAAAATTCGCAAGAGGAATGCTTGTAGACACAAAACCAACAACATTTGATGAATTAATACGTTTATCAGGACTATCACATGGTACAGACGTATGGTTAGGAAATGCACAAAGTTTAATAGAACAAGGAATAGTAACCCTAAAAGAAGCAATATGTTGTAGAGATGATATCATGGTATATTTAATGAAAAAAGGATTACCACCAGACAAAGCATTCAAAATAATGGAAGCAGTACGTAAAGGAAAAGTTGCAAAAGGAAAAGAACCAAAATGGGATGAAGAATATGTACCATTAATGAAAGAACATGGAGTACCAGACTGGTATATGGGCTCATGTAAGAAAATAAAATACATGTTCCCAAAAGCCCATGCAGCAGCATATGTTACAAATGCCTTCAGAATAGCATGGTTTAAAGTACATATTCCACTTGCATATTATGCAGCATATTATTCAATAAGAGCAAAAGCATTTGACGCACAATACATGATATTTGGAAAAGAAAAAGTAAAAAACAAAATGAAAGAAATAGAAATGAAAAACCAAAAGAAAGAAGCAACAAAAGCAGAACTAGATATGTATGATGATTTAGAAATAGTCTTAGAAATGTATGAAAGAGGATTTGAATTCTTACCAGTAGACTTATATAAATCAGAAGCAACAAAATTCACAATAGAAGACGACAAATTAAGACCACCTCTAAATAGTATACCAGGATTTGGTTCAGTTGCAGCACAAGGCATAGTTGAAGCCAGAAAAGATGGAAAATTCATGTCTATAGATGACTTAAAAATAAGGGCAAAAATTGGTGCATCTGGAGCCGAATTGTTAAAACAATTTGGTTGCTTAGATGGCATGAGCCAGAGTAACCAACTTAGTTTGTTTGGGTAATGTCCCAAAAGGGACGGTTCTTTTTGGGACATTTTGTCCAAATATGCAAATTTTGATTTCGATTTTTAGGGAGGTTTCAATATGCAAAATATAGAATTACAAAGTATATTTACTTTAAAAAACATAATAATATATTTCATAATCATCAATATAATAGGATTTTTAGTTATGTACATAGACAAACAAAAAGCAAAAAAAGGAAAATGGAGAATACCAGAAAAAGTATTATTTATAATAACTGCACTAGGTGGTGGAATAGGAACAATTGCAGGGATGTATATATTTAGACATAAAACACAAAAAATAGCATTTGTAATAGGATTTCCAGCTATTACTATATTAGAAATAATATCAATTGTATACTTTACATTATTTTAATAATATTATGTTTAATCATAAAAATAAAAAGAGTTGTATAACCTTGAAAAATAAGGAAATACAACTTTTTTATTATCAAAAAAATATCAAAGAAAAACAGTACACATAAAATACAAACTAAAATGTAAATAATTGGAAAAGATAATAATACACACTTTGATGTGCATAACTTTGAAAAAGAAAGTGCCAAATTTGAGTTATTCACAAAGTTATCCACAGTTTCCACAAAAGACATAAAAAGTAACTAATTAAAATAATGTAAACAGAAAAGGAAACATAATTTAGCAAAGATAACATAATTGTAATAAAATTGAAAAATAATTGAAATAAAAAAAGTATATAGTTATTGATACAGCTCAAATGATAACAAAACAAAATACTATTAATATAATATATTAGTAGTATTATTTAGAAGGTGAAGAGATGTTTAGAAGATTTGCATACATGATAGAAAAAAACTTTGAGTTAAAGAGAAGTTTTGATAATAACAAAGATATTACAAAAGATGATATAACTGCATATATAAAACAAGGGGCAACAATAATAGATGTAAGAAGTCCACAGGAATTTAAAGAAGGACATATTGATGGAGCAATTTGTATACCTGACTATCAAATAAAAAAAGAAATTGCAAGGCAAATATCTAATAAAAATAAACTTATTGTTTTGTATTGTTCAACTGGGCATAGAAGCCAAAAAGCTCAACAAACTTTAGAAAATATGGGATATACAAATGTTTATAATGTGTATGAAGGAATACTCTTGTGATTTTTAAATTTATATGTTAAAATAAGGAAAAAAATGGTCAAAAAGGTGTGTCCCTATTGACCCAAACAGGAGGAAAAATGAATAACAGACAAGAACATATTAGAAACTTTAGTATAATCGCACACATAGACCATGGAAAATCAACTTTAGCAGATAGACTTATAGAAATGACAGGAGTACTTTCTAAAAGAGAAATGGAAAGTCAAGTTCTAGACAATATGGAAATTGAAAAAGAAAGAGGAATTACTATTAAGTCCCAAGCTGTAAGAATGATATATAAAGCTAAAAATGGAGAAGAATATATATTAAATTTAATTGATACTCCAGGGCATGTGGATTTTAATTATGAAGTATCAAGAAGTTTAGCGGCATGTGATGGAGCAATTTTAGTTGTTGATTCAAGTCAAGGTGTGGAAGCTCAAACACTTGCAAATGTGTATTTAGCAATTGATAATAACTTGGAAATATTGCCAGTAATAAACAAAATTGATTTACCAAATGCAAGACCAGACGAAGTAAAACAAGAAATTGAAGATATAATAGGAATACCAGCAGAAGATGCACCATGTATTTCTGCAAAATCAGGTTTAAATGTAGACCAAGTTTTAGAAAGAATAGTAACAGATTTGCCAGCACCTAAAGGAGATGAAAATGCAAAAACAAAATGTTTAATATTTGACTCATATTATGATAATTACAAAGGTGCGGTTGCATATGTTAGAGTAATGGATGGAAAAGTAAAATTTGGAGACGAAATAAAATTAATGGCAACTAATAAAATATATACAGTTGCAGAAGTTGGGTATTTCGCACCAGGAACATATATGCCATCAAACGAAATAAAAGCAGGAGAAGTAGGATACATTGCAGCAAGTATAAAGAGTTTGTCAGACATACATGTAGGAGATACGGTAACTTTAAATGATAATCCAGCAGATGAACCATTAAAAGGATACAAAAAAGTAACACCTATGGTATATTGTGGATTATATCCTATTGATGGAAGTGAATACGAAAATTTAAAAGTAGCATTAGAAAAGCTACAATTAAACGATGCAGCTTTAGAATATGAACCAGAAACATCAGCAGCATTGGGATTTGGATTTAGATGTGGATTTTTAGGATTACTTCACCTAGAAATAATCGAAGAAAGGTTAGACAGAGAATTTGACTTAGGATTAATTACAACAGCACCATCAGTTATATACAAAGTACACAAAACAACAGGAGAAGTAGAAGACATATATAATCCAACAGATTTACCAACACCACAAGAAATATCTTATATAGAAGAACCATTTGTAACAGCAAATATTTTAACACCAAAAGAATATGTAGGAAACATCATGGATATATGCCAAAAAAGAAGAGGCATATATATTGATATGAAATATTTGGATGAAAACAGAGTAACTTTAATATATGAAATGCCATTAAATGAAATAATATATGACTTTTTTGACAACTTAAAATCAAAAACAAAAGGATATGCATCATTTGACTATGAATTCAAAGAATATAGAAGGTCAAATCTAGTAAAACTAGATATTCATATAAATGGCGAACCAGTAGATGCTCTTTCATTTATAGTGCATAAAGACAGTGCATATAACAGAGGAAAGAAAATGGTAGAAAAATTAAAAACAGAGATACCAAGAAAATTATTTACAATACCAATTCAAGCAGTTGTAGGTGGACAAGTTATAGCAAGAGAAACAATTTCAGCTATGAGAAAAGACGTTTTAGCAAAATGTTATGGTGGAGATGTTACAAGAAAGAAAAAATTGCTGGAGAAGCAAAAAAGAGGCAAAAAGAAAATGCGTGAAATTGGTAATGTAGAAGTACCACAAGAAGCATTTTTATCAGTACTTAAATTGGATGATGAATAATGTCCAAAAGGGACGGTTCTTTTTTAAATCAGCTGTTAAAGCTTTGCTTGTTACAGATGACGTATGCGTTAGCTGGACATTTTGAAGTAAAAACTATTTGCAATGAAAATAAAAATGCTCAAGAAGAGATGAACTTTATAGGAAGTGTTCTTAAATAAAAATAGATTGAATTATCAAGAAAGGGATTTTAACATGAAAAATAATTATAATAAAAAAAATAATAAAAAATTTCAAAATGAAAAATACGAAAAAAAGGAAGAAAGAAATTTTGATGACCAAGTAGAAGGAAGAAATTCAGTACTTGAGTTATTAGAAAGTGGAAAAGATATAAACAAAATATTTATAACAAAAGGAGAAAGACATGGCTCAATAAACAAAATAATAGCTATAGCAAAAGAAAAAGGAATAATAATAGTAGAAAAAGATAAAAGACAAATGGATGAAATGGCACAAAATCAAAATTATCAAGGAGTAATTGCAATAGTTCCACCATTTGAATACTGTGAAATTGAAGATATATTGGAAGAAGCAAAACAAAAAAATGAAGATCCTTTTGTATTAATATTAGATGGAATTGAAGACCCACACAACTTAGGCTCAATAATTAGAACAGCAGAAACAGCAGGAGTACATGGAATAATAATACCAAAAAGAAGAGCTGCAGCAGTTAATAGCACAGTTAACAAAGTATCTGCTGGAGCAGTAGAACACATGAAAATAGCCAGAGTTACAAACATATCAGACTCAATACAAAAACTAAAAGATGCAGGATTATGGATATGTGGAACACATATAAATACAGAAAAATACTATTATAATCAAGATTTAACAGGACCATTAGGAATAGTAATTGGAAATGAAGGTTCAGGAATGAGTGATAAAGTTACAAAAAATTGTGATTTCTTAGTAAAAATTCCAATGAAAGGAAAAGTAACATCATTAAATGCTTCTGTATCAACAGGAATAATTGTATATGAAGCAGTAAAACAAAGAATTTTAAAATAATCTATTGATAAAAATAATTAAAAAATATATAATATATTCATACAAATGAATTTAGGAGGAATAAATATATGATGCCAAGGAAAAAAAGAAGAATGATTTTAGGAATATCTATTATTTTAATAGTATTAATGATTTTAGGGATATTGGGATATTTGTATTTGAAAACAGATGCATTAAAATCAAAAGAAACACTATTTGCAAAATACTTAATACAAAATTTTGAAAATATAGAATTTTTAAATACAGAAAACAATTCAAAAATTGAAAATATATTAAGTAATAACAAATACACATCACGAATAGAGGGAACAATAGAATATACAAAGAACATAGGAACTAGCGAAGAAAATAAAGACAGTAAAATTAATAATGTAGGAATAAAAATAAACAGCAATGTAGATAAAATAAATAATTATGATTATAAAGATATATCAATAGAAAAAGAAAATGAAAAATTATTAAGATTAGAATATTTAAACCAAGACCAAATCTATGGAATCAGATTAGATGGGATAAAACAATTTGTATCAGTAGAAAATAATGGTGAAAATCAAGAGACAGATGAATATAAAATATATAATATTGAAGAATTAAAATCAAAAATAAACGTTGATTCAATATTAAAATTTACAGAAGAAGAAAAACAAACATTATCAAATACATATATAGGAATAATACAATCAAACATACCAGCAGACAAATATTATAAACAATCAGATGCATTAATAACTGTAAATAATAAAGATATACAAACAAATGCATATTATGTAAAACTCACATTAGAAGAATACAACAATTTATATATAAAAATATTAGAACAAATAACAAAGGATGAAATAATTTTATCAAAAATAGATTTATTAGAAAGTGAAATAAAAGAAATATATCCTGAATATGAACAAGATAAAACTTTAAGAACAACATTCATAGATTACGTGAATGATAAAATAGAAGAAATTCAAGATAATAATATTGGAAATGAAGAAATAAAAATTACAGTATATGAAAATAATATGAAAACTGTAAGAACATCAATTGAAAAAACAACGGAAAAATTAACAATAGACATATATAATAATTCAACAATAAAAATAAATAATATAAAATTAGAGGATATTACAATCGAACAAACTGTGAAAATAGAAAAAACAGAAAATGAAACACAGTCAAACATATTAATAGGATATGAACAATTACAAGATAACGAAATAATTAGTGATGTACAATTAAATTATCAACAAACATTTGAAAATAATGAATTGGATAAAATAATTCAATTAGCAATATCAAATGAAAAGTACGAAGGAGTTTTGAAGATACTAGATAATACAAAAATTGTACAAGAATTTGAAAATCAAATAACATTAGATACCGATAATGTAAGATTAGATGAATTACAACAAGAACAAAAAGATGCAATAAATCAAATACTTAATGAAAATATTCAAGGGCAATTATCTAATTTATTTACTGTAGTTAGTATAGAAGACTATACTACAATGTTACAAAATTTAAATATATTAGCCCAAAACTCAATAGATATTTCTACTAATGAAGAAGTTACAGATTTAGAAAGAAAAAGATTTAATTCTCAATTTGAATTTTTTGTAAGCGAAGATTTAACATCAGATAATATAAAAGAATTATTGGGTACAGCAGAAAATAATTTTGAAGATATGAAAATTCTTACAAAGAACGGAGAAATTGATGAGCTAGATATTGAAAATGCAGAAGCCTCTTCACTAGAAGCTTCAGAGTCTAAAAAAAATATTTCTGAGATACTTATTTATATAAAACAAAATTCTAATAATGAAGATAAACAAAATGAGACTTTG
>CAKPQY010000020.1 GCA_934179885.1 uncultured Clostridia bacterium | reverse complement strand
TCTCCAATCACATTCGAAAATTTTCAAAATAGAACTATATTAATTTTGAGCCTGAGTGAAAGCGGCCCAAGCTAAACGATTAAAAATTCTAAACGAATGTAATGAACGAATACATACAATAATCATAGACAGGAAAGCAAGAAGGGGTAGCAACTTCTAAAAAGCAAAACAAAAAAAGAGCTCAAAAATGAACTCTTTTAAAATATCTGAACAATACTATTAAATATCTCTAAATCAGATAATTGACCATAACTATTTTGATTAACAAAAATAATACTTTTATCTGCATCCTCAAAATACTCATAAATCTGATATCTATCCATATTTTCAAAATTATAATCCAAAATCTCACCCGTTATATCATCAATAATATAGCAAACACTCGAAACATCTACTATAAATTGTTTATCACCAATTATAGCATTTTCTATTTTTTTATCAGAAGCAGTTTGAGAATTCTTCTTACTAATTTTCAAATAACCATCATCATCAATATAATATTGTGAATTAGTATTTTCACTATTATTAAATAATTTTAATATCTTGTCTCTACTATTCTTTTCTACCCAAACACCACTATATTTAGGCAAATTTTGTTCTAAAATTGTATCCAATTCTTCATATTTAGGCGTTGTCTTCTTTATCATACCAGCAAAAGCAACTTTGTATTTTACATCCGCCTTTACTATTAGTACTTTTCGTCCATCATATTCTTGTTCTACTTCATATATTTCAGTATTTCCAGTAATGCTTGTTTGTTCTTTTAAATCCTCAACTGTAACATTTTCTTGGTATTGTATTTCATTTTTATCTAATTCTGTATATGCATTATTTATTATCTCATTGCTATAGTCTTCATTTTCATCATATACATTATTTATTGTTTCATTATTATAGTTTTCATTTTTGAAATTTATTATGCAAAATACAATACATATAGTTAATAAAGCTATTAAAATACTTACAATTATTAATATTTTTTTGTTTTTTTTCATACTTTACATTCCTTCTAAATATTTTTTAACATATCCAATGTTGCCTGTATATATCTTTTAGAAAAATTGTTATTTACTACTGATTGATGTCCATTTACTCCGTTATTTGGCAATTCTATTAATGCTGACCTTGCTGCTTTTGATGTTGAGCCTAATGAGTTTCTTGCCCAATTTATTAAATATCCTATTCCATATCTTCCAACTGATGATTTGTCGTTTTTAGGAAATTGTTTTGAATAATATGAACATATCTCACTATCTCCTATTACTTGTTGTGTCCATCCATGTAAATCTACTAATATTGTTTGACCATCCTTAGATTTATTTTTTAATAGAAAATCTCTTAAATATCTTGCTTCATATGCTTGAAATCCTTCTGTTCCATTATAGTTTCTATTATCTTTGTATTTAGTATATGTGTCTCCTACCTGCCAACATCTATTCAAATCAATTCCTTTATGATTTGGTGCAACACTATATAATGTTGTTCTTCCTGGTCCATTATTTGTTGTTCCATATTTTAGGCCATCTAGATTTACACCTGGAAATATGTATATTGTCCATTTTTCTGCTAAATCATAATCATTGCTATTTATTAATTGTTGATAAAAATTATTGGCAATTGTTATTAATTCTTGTCCGTCTTTAGCCCACAAATCTTCATAACCATGCAATGCAAATGTTGCAAAAAATACATTTGGCCCGCTTCCATATTTGTAATATGTTAAATCGCTTCCTCTACTATCTCCTTTTTCTTTTAATCCAGTTTTTCCATATATTCCTTTACTGTATTCAATTTTCTTCCTAATAGTAAATTCTTTAGTAGAAGTTTCTATTACTTTATTTCCATTTAAAAGTTGTATTGTTATGCTATGTTTGCCTAAAGAATATTTTGAAAAATCAATATATATTTCAAATCCCGGTGTTTTGTTATATACATCTTCATTTCCATATCCTTTAATTGAGTTTATAATATCTTGTCTTTCTGTTCTTTTTAATGATTTTATATCGATTTCTTTATTATCAATTAATATTTTCATGGCTGTATTCTTTGTATTTGTCATTATCCATCCTTTTATTAATTGATTAGTATTTGAAGTTTGGCTTGCTAGAGTTTCTATATTAATTTTTGTTTTGACTTCTTTAATTTTAGGAACTATCTTTATTTGTATAGCTTCTACTCTTAAAGACTGTCCAAATGTTCCTGAAATCTCTCCATCATAGCACCATTCTTGCCATCCTAAATTTTGCACGTGTGTTCTATACATTATAGAATATTCTTCTGTTCCTTCTAATTTGATTCTTATTCCTTCAAGTCTTAAAGATTTACCTGATGTTCCAGATAATTCTCCGTTAGTTTTCCATCCTTGCCATCCTACATTTTGTACATGAGTTTGATATTTTATAGAAACACCTTTAGGTAAATTTGTTCCTTCTATTTTAATAGCCTCTAACCTTAAGCTTTGTCCAGAAGTTCCAGCTGTTGCTGAGTCTTGTTTCCATCCTTGCCACCCTACATTTTGTACATGTGCACTATATTTTACATGTAAATCATTATCAATTTTAAAATTTGAACTAATTGTAGTAACTGTAGTAGTTCCTGAGTATAATACAATTTTTATTGTGTGAGTACCTGATGACATTTTTGATGCATCTATACTAAATTTAAAACCTGCTTTTGGATTTTGTGTTGCTGTTCCATAGTCTAATATAGTATTTGTTATATCCGTTCTATTGTAATAAGTTATTGAACTAGCGTTTATTTCTGTATTATCTATATATGCTTTTATTGTAGTATTAGAAACATTTGCCATTTTCCATCCTTGAACATTTATGCTAGATACTGAGCTATATGTACTTCCATTTAATGGTGTGTCCAAACTTAACTTTCCTTTTAGTTTTTTGGGAACTATTTTTATTTGTATAGCTTCTACTCTTAAAGACTGTCCAGATGTTCCAGCCATTTCTCCATCGTATTTCCATTCCTGCCATCCTATATTTTGAACATGAACTCTATACATTATAGTATAATCATCAGAATTTTCTAGTGTTAACCTTATAGCTTCAAGTCTTAATGATTTTCCAGATGTTCCAGCCATTTCTCCATCTTTTTTCCATTCTTGCCATCCCATATTTTGTATATGTGTTTGATATTTAACTGAAATTCCACTAGCATTTTCTAATTTTATTTTTATTGCTTCTAGTCTTAAACTTTTTCCTGTAGTACCAGATATTTGTTCATTTTTCTTTGAAAAATCTTTTTCCCAGCCTACATTTTGTATATGAGTATTATACATAACACCTATTTCTTTTTTGGTATTTGTTGTTTGTGTTTCTGCTCTAGACTCATTGTTTATACATCCTAAAATAAGTGCTAACATTAATATTAAGCTTAAACATATTTTGTATACTTTTTCATTTTTAAATATTTTCATTTGTTTTCCCCCTCATAATTATTACTATATAATAGATACCATTTAGATTTAAAAAAGTTTCACTTTTATCAAAATTTATATTTTTAAATTAAAGCAAATATAATATAGCTGATTACTGGAAAATGTAAAATCATAATTTCTTTTATTGCTCTCTTTTTAATTCCTTTAAAATATAAATATTTAAAATATTTATGAATTGGTAAATAAATAATTTTATGTTTTTGTGCTTTTTCAAAATATTTTATAATTTCATCTTCTTGCTCTTGTGATTTATTATTTTCTATTTTATTGCTATATTCTTTACACATCAATACACCTGCCAAATATGTATCTGTAATTGCATGATGTCTATATTTTAAATATGATTCATAGTTATTACCATTTTTTTCTTTCCATCTCTTCATGTTTTGTTTAAGATTTCTTCCACCAAATGCATTATTTCCATGAAGTCTATAATCAAAAAGTGGTTCATCTATACAATAAATTCCTTTTAATTTGTTGGCAATATACAATGAGTGCCAGTCATGTGCAATTGTATTTTCTGTAAATGGTAGCATTAGTTCTTTAACTTTTTTTGTTAATAACTGTGAACAACCAATTGCGATATGTCTTGAAAATGGTAATATATCTTTATGATATTTTTCATTTATTATTGGCATATTTTTATATCTTAAATAGCTTTCATGAAGTACTTCTCCATTTCCGTCAACCTGTTTGGCATCACAATATACTAAATCTACATTTTTTTCTTTTAAAATGTTTATGCTTTTTTCTATTTTATTTGGATACCATATATCATCATGGTCACTAAAAGCAATATAATCAGCTGTAGATTTTGTTAAAACAAATTCAAAATTTTTTGTGTAACCTAGATTTTCTTTTTGAAAATATAATTTTATTCTATTATCTTTTTGTTCATATTCTTTTAAAACTGTTCTTACTTCTTCATTTGGTGAACAGTCATCTGAAATAATTAGTGTGAAATTTTTATATGTTTGGGTTAATATACTTTCTATTTGCATTTTCAAGTATTCTATTTTTGTGTTGTATGTTGTTAGTAAAATATCTACTTTATCTTCCATTTTTATTTCTTTTGCTCCACTTCGTTCCGCTCATCGTCATTCAAAATTTTTTGTCTGACAAATCTTAAACATATTTTACACTTTTTTTGTTATATATGTCAATATTTTATTTTAAATTAACAGTAAATTCATCTAATAAAATATCTTCTGAAGTTCCATCATCGTGGTCTTTTATCACAATTGGATTTATTACTATTTTTTCTATGTTTTCTTTTTTCTCAATTATCATATATTCTGTTAATTCCATTGTGGCATTTTCAAAATTTATGTATGTTCCTATATCTCCAATTCCCCATTCTTCGCTTTTTCCATTGGCATAAGTAATTTTTTGCATAGTTTGATAATCTTTCATTCCTAGCTCTATTCCATTTTGGTCATATGCTTTATATTTCATAAGTCCAATGTAGTCTTTATCTCCCGTATTTGAAATACTTGCGTAACTTACATTTTCTCTTTTACTTGATATTTTCAATATAATTTGCATTGGAGTTACTGCAACACTTTCTACAGTTTTTGTCATATTTCTATATTTAAACTCTTCACTTTCTGGTGTATAAATTTCTGTATTTTCATTTAAACTTGTTTTTGAAAATTGCACATCCATTCTTCCTTCTATACATATAGTTGAAAACACTTCATATTCTATATCTTCTCCAACATTTTGTACTAATGGATTAATATAAGTATATAGTATATTTATATTAAAATCTGTTTTATTTCCTAACTCTTTATCAGTTAAAAAGTACATATGATAAATTTTATATTCGTTATCTGCTATTTTTCTGTATGTTTGTGCCGACCTTGTTTTTATTCCATATTCTTTGTTATCAATTGTTGCGATCCAGTTATTTGATGCCCCATTAAATGTCAAATAGATTCCTTTTAAAATTTGGTTTTCTTGTATATCGAATTTTTTCATATCTTCATCACTTATTTTTACATCAAATTCAAAAAGCACCATTCCATCATCATATAGTTTAGATAATAATTCTATTGATGTTTCTCCATACGAAACTTTTTTTCCTTCTACTTCTATTTTGTGATTTTCATATTCTGTATTAAAATTTAGTCCTAACCATTCGATTATTGGTTTTCCTGATACTGTTCCTCCAAATGCTGCATAAGCTGATGCTCCACCTATAAATACTATAATAAATGATGCTAATACTGTTATCATTTTTCTTAAATAAATTTTCCATCTTTTTTTCTGTTTATTTTTTAGTGTATTTTTCACCCTATATTCTATTTTTAAAGGAATATCAACGTTTTGTTTACTTGAATTTTTTAATATTTTTTCAATTTCTTCCATATTATTTACCTCCTTCATATTGTTTTTTTAATTTCTTTTTTGACCTTAACATTTTACTTTTTATTGTGTTTTCACTTTTATGTAATATTTTACCAATTTCTTTTGTTGTATATCCTGAGCAATAATATAATGTTAAAATTAATTTCTCATCATCTTCTAGTTTTCTTATTAAAATATCAAATCCTATGTTATTATAATTTTCTTCTAATTTTATATATTTTTCTATTTCATTATCTTCTAAAGAAATTTTGTATTTTTCTTTTTTTCGGTATATTTTATTACATTCATTTATTAGAATTTTTATTGTCCATGTTTTAAATAACTTTGCATCTCTTAATTTGTAAATATTTTGAAAGCATTTTAATATTGTTTCTTGTAATGCATCTGCTATATCGTCATCGTTTTTTAGTCTTGTTTTTGCTATTAAATACATTTCTTTTTCAATTAATGTAATTAATTTATCAAATGCTTCTTCATCATTATTTTTTGCTTTTTTTACTAATTCTTCCACGTTACATCCTCCAAATTATTTCATATGTACATATTTTATATCTATTAGATTAATTTTATATGCTTTTTTGGTGCACATATTTTAAAAAAATAGAATAGTTTTTGCACTATTCTATTTTTTATACCAATATGCTAATTTCTCCTTTATTTTATTAGTCTTAATGTTTCTTTAGCAATCATTAATTCCTCATTTGTAGGAATAACATAAACTTTGATTCTAGAATCTGGCTTAGAAATAACTTTTTCTTCACCCCTCATATTATTTGCATCAACATCCATTGATACTCCCATAAATGCTAATTTTTCACAAATACCTTTACGTATATTAATTTGATTTTCTCCAATTCCACCTGTAAAAATTATATAATCAATTCCATTCATTGCAACTGCATATTTTGCAATATAACTTGCAATTGTATAATTGAAGTTTTCAACAGCTATTTCAGCATCTGGTTGACCTTCGTTTGAAGCTATTTCAATTTCTCTAAAATCTGGAACTAAGCCTGACATACCAGAAAGTCCTGATTTTTTATTTAATATATCTTCCATTTGCGCTGGTGTTAAATTTTCTTTTTTCATTATATATGTAATAACAGATGGGTCTAAATCTCCACTTCTTGTAACCATTGGTAAACCACCTAGTGGTGTTAATCCCATACTTGTATCTATTGATTTTCCATCTTTAATTGCACATATACTAGAACCTTGTCCTAAATGGCAAGTTACTATTTTTGTTCCTTCTAAATTTATATTTTCAATTTCTGCAAGTCTTTGTGAAACAAACATATGTGATGTTCCATGGAATCCATATTTTCTAACTCCATATTTTTTGTAATATTCATATGGTATTGGATAAATATATTTATCTTTTGGCATTGTTTGATGGAATGCTGTATCAAATACACCTACCATTGGTTTTCCTGGCATAACTTCTTTACATGCTTCAATTCCTAAAATACATGCAGGGTTATGTAATGGTGCTAAATCAGAATATTCTTTTAGAACATCTATTACTTTGTCATCTATAACAACTGATTCGGCAATTTTTTCTCCACCATGAACTAGTCTATGACCAATAGCGTTTATTTCATCTAAACTGTCTATTACTTTATATTCTGGATTTGTAAATTGTTTTAAAGTAAAGTCAATTGCTTCTGCATGGTTATATGCTGGATTTTTTATTTCTATTTTTTGTCCATTTACTTTATGTGTTATAAATGCTTCCGCTTCTCCTATTCTTTCATATTTTCCAGAAGCCATAACTTCTTCTGTTTCCATGTTTATTAATTGATATTTTAGTGATGAACTACCACAATTTAATACTAATATTTTCATTTTTTTCTCCTTTCACTCGTTTCACTCGCTCATCGTCAGCCAAAAAATCTTTCAGATTTTTCGTCTGCCAAATCTAGGGCTACTCCGTTCATCGTCATCCAAAATTTTTTTCAAAAATTTCGTCTGCCAAATCTTACCGCTTTGCTTCATTCTTTTTAAGACATCTATGTTCCAAAAAGAACCGTCCCTTTTAGGACATTTACTGTTTCTCTTGCTATCATTAATTCCTCGTTTGTTGGAACTACAAAAACTTTTACTTTTGAATCCGGAGCTGATATTTCAACTTCTTCTCCTCTTATTTGATTTTTTTCTTCATCTATTTTTACGCCGAAAAATTCAAGTTGTTCGCATATTGCTTTTCTAGATAAAGGTCCTTTTTCTCCTACACCTGCTGTAAATGTAAGTACATCTATTCCTCCCATTGCAACTGCACATTTTGCAACATATGATGCAACGTCATAATGATATATATCTAATGCTAGTTGTGCATGTGTTCCTCCTGCTAATGCTTCATTTTCTATATCTCTAAAGTCTACTGATACTCCTCTTGATGCTCCATAAACTCCTGATTTTTTATTTAGTATATCTTCCATTTCTTGAGGTGTCAAGTTTTCTTTTTTCATTATATATGTGACTACTGATGGGTCTAAATCTCCTGAACGAGTTCCCATTGGTACTCCACCTAGTGGTGTTAATCCCATGCTTGTTTCTACTGATTTGCCATTTTGTATTGCACATACACTTGCTCCTTGACCTAAATGACAATTAACTATTTTTAAGTCTTTAATATCTTTTTTCATCATTTCTGCAACTCTATATGCTACATATTGATGTGAAGTTCCATGTGCTCCGTATTTTCTTATTCCATACTTTTTGTAATATTCATAAGGTATTGGGTAGATATATCTTGATTTTGGCATTGTTTGATGAAATGCTGTATCAAATACTGCTACCATTGGTATTTCTGGTGCTATTTTTTTACATGCTTCTATTCCTAAAATTGCTGCTGGATTATGCAATGGTGCTAAATCACTAGCTCTTTTTATTTCTTCAATTACTTCATTTGTAATTAATACTGGCTTTGAATATTTTTCTCCACCTTGAACTACTCTATGTCCAATTCCACTAAGTTCATCTAAACTTTTTATTACTCCATAATGGTCGTTCATTAATCTTGTGAAAATGAACTCTAATGCTTGTTCATGGTTCTCTACATGTTTTTCAAATTTGTGTTTTATGCCATTAACTTTATGTGTTAGAAAAGAATTTTGTTGTCCTATTCTTTCAAAATATCCTTTTACTAACATTTCTTCTGTATCCATATCAATTACTTGATATTTTAATGATGAACTTCCTGAATTCAAAACTAATATTTTCATAGAAGACCTCCTTTTAATATTATCTTATGAACCAATTTAAGAATGTTCCATTGGCTTCTTTTTATTTTTGGGCTTGGACTGCTGTTATTGCAATAACACCTGCAATAT
>CAKPQY010000019.1 GCA_934179885.1 uncultured Clostridia bacterium | reverse complement strand
TAGTAGTAGGAGGAGGAAACTTCTGGAGAGGAAGAAACGGACACCAAATGGAAAGAGCAACAGCAGACTACATGGGAATGTTAGCAACAGCAATGAATGGATTAGCACTTCAAGATGCCTTAGAAGCTAGAGGTGTAAACTCAAGAGTACAAACAGCAATAGAGATGAGAGAAATAGCAGAACCATTTATAATAAGAAAAGCAGAAAAACATTTAGATAGAGGAAGAGTAGTAATATTTGCATGTGGTACAGGACATCCATATTTTACAACAGACACAGCAGCAGTATTAAGAGCAACAGAAATAAATGCAGACATAATATTATTAGGAAAAGCAATAGATGCAGTATATTCAGCAGACCCAAAACTTGACCCAACAGCAGAAAAATATGACAAAATATCATATTTAGAAGTACTAGAAAAAGACTTAAAAGTTATGGACTCAACAGCAACAGCACTATGTAGAGACAACAATATTCCATTATTAGTATTTGGAATAGCAGACCCAGAAAACATAGTTAGAGCTGTAAAAGGAGAACAAATAGGAACATTGGTAAAATAAGGAGAATAAATGTTAGCACTAATATTTATAAACATAGTTATTATTATATATATATACTTAAAATATTATAATTTACCTAAAAACATAAATAACACAAAAGAAGAAATAGAAAAAATCGACCCAATAGTCTTAGGGTACATTAACGATAAAGGATTTAATAATAATTTTGATTTGATACTAGCTGAAATAATTAATTTAAATATAAAAGGCTATTTAAAAATAGAATATGATAGAGAAGATATTAATGCATATGATTATACAATTAAACAAAACTTTAACATAGAAACAGACGATATAAAAAAATACGAATTAATAATTTTAAATTTTTTATTTTCAGGAAAAATGGAGATTTCTAGAAGTGAATTAGAAGAAAAATTTATAACTACATTTAATTCATATAATGTTCAATATAATGATTTAAAAAAAGTTTTACAAGAAGAACTTATAAAGCAACATATTATTGATGAACATAAAAATAAAGAATTAAAAAAAGCTTCTAAAATACATGCAAGAATTTCAATGGTATTAATAATTATACTTTTTATAATAAAAACATTTGTATTTTCACAAATATCATTACTATATATTCAAATATATATAGTAGAAAAAATAATTGAAAATATATTACTTTCAAAAGTAAGTGATTATACTGAAAAAGGTGAAATGTTAAGAAATGGTATTATTAAGTATAAAAATGAAATTGAAAATCAAGAATTTTTAGTAGATAAAAAAACAATGAATCAAATAATATCTGAAAAAAGATTTGCAAATTCAATTGCTTTACATATAAATACAGAAGCTAAAAAAATATTTATAGATGATAAAGTAATAAAAAATGCTACCAAATCATCTAAAACAGTATTATTTAAAACAGTAATTCTATTTTGCGTAGTTATATTGGTTGGTTTCATATTACAAAAAGTAACAAAATCAATATCAGGAGATGGAATATTTTGGCTATATACACTTTTAGCCATAATAATAGCTTTTGTTGCTGATGTTACAAAATTATTAGGAACGCCTAAAAAATAATATCAAAATAAAAATAAATAAAAGAAAGGAGTTGTACTAAAAAATTAGTACAGAATAAAATTATGGATTATACAAATATAAAAGAAAAAATGGAGAAAAGTATAAGTGTATACAATGAAAAATTATCAGAGGTAAGAGCAGGAAGAGCAAACCCTGCAATATTAAACAAAATAAGAATAGATTATTACGGAACACCAACACCAATAAATCAAGTTGCAGGTGTATCTGTTCCAGAAGCAAGATTAATAGTTATTCAACCATGGGATATGAGCATATTAAAAGAAATTGAAAAAGCAATATTAGCATCTGACATAGGAATAAATCCAAACAACGATGGAAAAGTAATAAGACTTGCTTTCCCAGAATTAACAGAAGAAAGAAGAAAAGACCTAGTAAAAGATATCAAAAAAATGGCAGAAGAAGCAAAAATTGCAATTAGAGCAATAAGAAGAGATGGAATTGAAGAAGCTAAAGCTGAACAAAAAGATGGAAACATTACAGAAGATGAATTAAAACAAGCAGAAAATGAAATTCAAAAATTGACTGACAAAAGTGTAGAAGAAATAGACAAAATATTAGAAAATAAAGAAAAAGAAGTAATGTCTGTTTAATTGAAATAATAAAATATAATAAGGATGAAATTAAAAAATGGAATTTAAAGAAAGTTTAAAAAGATATCAAGATATTATAAATACTGAACTAGATAAATATGTTAGAAAAGAAAAATGTCCAGAAGAAGTGTTAAACAATTCTATGGAATATAGTTTAATAGCAGGTGGAAAAAGAATAAGACCAATATTAGTAATTGCAGCATATGAATTATTTAAAAATGATTATGAAGAAGCAATGCCATTTGCAGTAGCAATAGAAATGGTACACAATTTTTCATTAATACATGATGATTTACCAGAAGTTGACAATGATGATTTTAGACATGGAAAACCAACTAATCATAAAAAATTTAATCATCCTACAGCATTACTTGCAGGTGATGGTTTATTAAATCAAGCATATATTGTAATAAGTGATGAACTTTTATATTCATCAGAAAATCAATATAAAGAGAACTTTCATAATAGAGCAAGAGCATTTAATGAATTCACAAAAGCTGTTGATAGAATGATAGCAGGTGAATATTTAGATACAGAGCTAGAAGGTAAACAAATATCAAAAGAAATGCTACAATATATCCATGTAAATAAAACAGGAGCCTTGTTAAAATTATGTGCAAGAATGGGAGCAATTTTAGCTGGTAGTAGTGAAAAAGATATTGAAAGATTATCAAGATATGCAGAAAAAATAGGATTAGCATTTCAAATAAAAGATGATATTTTATCAGAAGAAGGAAATCCAGAAATAACAGGAAAACCAGTTGGAAATGATAAAGAATTAGGTAAATGCACATATATATCTTATTATGGGTTAGATGGAGCAAAAAAAGAATTAGATAAAATAACAAAAGAAGCAATTGATGAACTAGAAATATATGGAGAAAAAGCAGAATTTTTAAGACAACTAGCTATATATATCAGAGACAGAAATAAATAAAGTGTGTCAAAAGGGACGCCCCTTTTTGACATCATAAATGGAGGAAATAATGGAACAAGAAAATTTACCAACACATATTGCAATTATAATGGATGGAAATAGAAGATGGGCAAAAAATAAGGGATTACCAGTAAGCCTAGGACATAAAGAAGGCGCTAAAACGCTAGAAAAAATAGTTAGATATGCAAAAAGTATAGGAATAAAATATATAACTGTATATGCATTTTCAACTGAAAACTGGAAAAGGTCAGAAGAAGAAGTATCAACACTAATGAACTTGATACTAAATTACCTTGAAAGCTACAGCAAAAGAGCAAACTCTGAAAATATAAAAGTAAATATATTAGGTAGCAGACAAGGACTATCTGAAAAAATGGTAGATTTAATAGATAAATGTATGGAAAGAACCAAAAACAATACCGGAATAACATTTAATATAGCATTAAATTATGGTGGAAGAGATGAAATTGTTAAAGCAGTAAAAAATATAGCACAAAAAGTTAAAGAAAATGAAATTAACATTGAAGATATAACAGAACAAACAATTTCAGATAATTTGTATACTCAAAATCAACCAGACCCAGATTTATTAATAAGAACAAGTGGAGAAATAAGATTAAGCAACTTCTTGCCATGGCAATTAGTATATACAGAATTTGTATTTGTAGAGAAAAATTGGCCTGATTTTAATGAAAAAGATTTAGATGAAGCCATAGAAATATATCAAAAAAGAAACAGAAAATTCGGAGCAAAATAAAAAACAAAGCGAAGCATTAAGATTTGACAGACAAAATTAAGATAGCTGTTCAAATGAAATGAGTTATAGATATCTTAATTTTGGATGGCGATGAACGAAACAAAGCGGAGTGAAAGGAGAAAAGACATGGATTTAAAAAGGATATCATCAGGATTTATAGTAGCACTTGCACTTGCAATAATATTATTAATGCCAAATAACATAATCACAGGAATATTATTTGCAATTATAGCAATAGTAGCTATGGATGAATATTTAAGAGCAATATCAAAAGTATGCAAGCCTATAAAATGGGTAGGATACTTAAGTTGTATTATAGTAGCAATTATTAATTATATACCACAAGAAAACTTAATATCTATACTAATGCTTTCAATACCATCAATATTATTAATATTATTTGCACAAGTAATAGCAACAGATATGAAAACAACATTTAAAGATATGGCATACACACTTTTAGGAATATGCTATATACCAGTTTTTATGATGTTTTTATCATTAATAGATGGAATGAATAATGGAAAAATTTTATTAGGATATATATTTATAGCATCTTGGGGAACAGACGTATTTGCTTATTGCATAGGATGCAAATTTGGAAAACATAAATTTAGTAAAGTAAGTCCTAAAAAATCAATAGAGGGATGCATAGCAGGAACTATTGGAGCAATAATTATAACATTGATATATACGGCAATTTTGAATAATTGTTTCTCATTTGAATATTCATATTTAATGTTTGGAATAATATCACTGGTATTAAGTTTAATAGGACAATTAGGAGATTTTTCAGCATCTTGTATAAAAAGATATGTTGATATAAAAGATTATAGTAATTTATTGCCAGGACATGGTGGAATGTTAGATAGAATAGATAGTGTGTTATTCATAGCACCATTTGCATATATGTTATTTACAATACTTTAAAAAGAGAGATTAAGGGGACGGGTCTCAAAATCCCTATTATTTTTAAAGGAGGAATAAATTTGACAATAATTATATCAGCCATAAAAATTATATTTTTGCTTGGTTTTCTAATATTAATTCACGAAGCAGGACACCTAATAGTTGCAAAACTATGCAAAGTAAAAGTAAATGAATTTGCAATAGGATTTGGACCAACAATATGGAAAAAACAAGGAAAAGAAACAAAATATGCACTTAGATTAATACCATTACGGTGGATTTTGCAGTATGGAAGGAGAAGAAGAAAGGTCTGAAAATGAAGGCTCTCTTTCAAAAGCAAGTATACCAAAAAGAATAGCAATTGTAGCAGCTGGAGCAACTGTTAATATTGTATTTGGTTTATTAGTATATTTTATTTTAATGTCTACTTCAAACACATATATAACAAATGAAGTTAATACAGTTTTAGACGGGTATATTGCACAAGAAATAGGATTACAACAAAATGATAAAATAGTTGAATTAGATGGCAAAAAAATAAAAAGCAAATATGACTTAAACAAGGTAATGGAAAAAACTAACGGAGAAGAGATAAACTTAAAAATAGAAAGAGATGGAGAAATATTAGAATATAATATAAAACCAACAGAAGTAAAAAGTAAAAGAACAGGAATATACCTAGATGAGAATTGCAAAATATTAACATTAGAAAAAGGTAGTAGTGCTGAAAAAAGCGGACTTAAATCAAATGATAAAATTATAAAAATAAATAATCAAGAAATAAATGGAGAATATAATAAAATAGTAAAATTGATACAAGAAAAAGGCGTAAATACAATACTTATAACTGTTGAAAGAAGTGGCCAAGAAATTTCTGTTGAATTAACTCCTAACTATATTTCATCATATTATTTAGGAGTAAATCTAAAACAAGCTGAAAGCACAATTATAAACTATATAATTTATGGTGGAATAGAAACTAAAGAATTTGCTCTTTCAATATTAGATAATATAAAAATGATTTTCACAGGTGGAGTTAGTGTAGACCAAATGATGGGCCCAGTCGGAATATCAGAAGTAGTTGCTAAAACAAATGGATTTAGAGAATTTGTTTATATGTTAGCATTAATTTCTTTATCATTAGGTGTAACAAACCTTTTACCAATACCTGCATTAGATGGAGGAAAAATTTTAATACTAATAATAGAAGCAATTAGAAGAAAACCATTAAGTGAGAAAACAGAAATAAATATACAATTGATAGGATTTTCAATTTTAATAGCATTATCTTTATATATTACGTATAATGATATTTTAAGAATTTTTTAAGGTGATAAAAATGGAAGAAAGAAAAGGAAATATAATATTAGGAATAATTTTAGCAATATTAATGATAATTGCAATAGTAATTGTAGTCATTAATCCAAATAAAACTGAAAAAACAGCAGAAACAATTCAAAATATGCAAGAAACTAATACAGAAGAACAAACAAATAAAAATATAGAAAAAATAAATGAACAAGAAGAAAAAGAAGCAAGTATGCAAGAAGGCGGAACATTTTGTAAAATAGGAAACCAAATAGTATTTTATGAAGATACAAATAAAAGCATTTATTTGTATAATGTAAATGACAATAAAACTAGTAAAATAGCAACATTAGAAAATAGTATAAACAAAATGTATTTTGATGGTGAAAATATTTATTGCATACCAAGCTATTATAAGGGAAAAGGAATATATAAAATAGATTTACAAGGAAATGTTCGAAAAATTTATGAAGGATCTTCATTACAATTATGGATTACAGAAAATAAAATACATTTTGTAAAACAAATTGGTTATGATGATTTTAATCAAAATCCACAAGGGACTATATGTGTAATGGATAAAGATGGAGCCAATGTTTTAGAACTTGCAAAAAATATAAAAAATTATTTCTACTTACAAAATGATAAAATTTATTATACAACTCAAGATAGAAAAATGTATGTAATAAATAAAGATGGAACTAATCAAGAAGAACTAGCTCAAGGAAGAAAATTTGTAATTTCTACATCTGAAAAATATATATTATATATAGACTATGCAAATCAAGAAGCAGAGCATATTTTAAATTTAGAAACTAAAGAAGATAGTATAATAGGTTATTTGGGGCAACTTAATAAATTTCAAGAAAAAACATATTTAAATGCAAGAAAAAAATTAGATGATGGTTCAATTGAAGCAGAATATACTTTATTTGAAGTTAAAGAAGATGGAACTGTTCAAGAATATGGTAAATTTGCAGACTTAGGAACAGATTTAAAATATATAATAAATAAAAAAGCATATCTTTCTAATCAACAAGGAGGAACATATACTATAAATTTAGATAATAGCCAAAAGGAAAGTGCTGAAAATTATAATGGTTGTAGATATTTTTTAGGTGGATATGGTTATAAAATAGATGACTCAAATATGGAAGATATAAAAATTGAAAGAATTGAATTGTAAAAATAAAAACTCAGAATATAAATAGTTCTGAGTTTTTTTGTGTAGTAGTATTGTGAATAAAAAATATTTTTTAGCTTGTTCGCTTTAATCCATCGACAAAATGTGATAAAATACAAAAAACAACAAAGAAGATCTGTCCCAAAAAGAACCGTCCCCAATGGGACATGTCCCAAAAAGAACCGTCCCCTCTGGGACAAAAGGAGCTAAAAAGAATGTCAGAAAATAAAGCAAAAAAAGTAAAAGAGATATTTAGTGATTATGAAACAAAAGCAAATATAAAGGAAGCATATGTAGCAGCACTAAACGTAATTAAAAAAACAAATACACTAGGAATAGTGCTAGAAATAGACGAATACATAGAAATAAAAGAAATATGGTATTTTGAAAAATTCTTAACAGAAAGATTTTCATTTGCAAATATAGACATGACAATAAAATATCAAAAAGATACACAACTAAAGTCTATAAAAGATGAGTGGAGAAATATCATTTGCTACATGGCACATAAATACCCATTAATGAAACCAATGCTTTTAATGAAAAGTGATGTAGAAATAAATGACAATGTAATTGATGTAAAAATGCACATAAGGGGAGCGGACTTTTTAAAGGCAAAAAAGACTGATATAGAATTAGAAAATGTAATTAAAAAATTGTACGGAAAAGAATATAAAATACAATTAGAAGAAATTGTAAAAAAAGAAGATGAAATTGAATATGAGAAAAAAATTAAAGAGATAGAAGAAAAAGAGTTGAAAATGACAACTTCATATGTTCAAGCAAATGAACAAGAAAATCAACATCTATATTCAGCACAAGTTCCAGAATATAACGATCCAGATTATATGCCACCACAAGATGGGGATATTTACATGCCAGCAGAAGAAGCAGGAGAAATACCAAATGGAATGGCAGAAAATATGGCAGTAGGAACAGAAATATCAGACCCAGAGAAATATATTATGGGAAAACCTTCAAGAGCAAAAGAAAAGCTAATCAAAATAAAAGATATAACAGCAAATGATGGAAGAGTAACTTTAGAAGGAAGAGTAATAAATTGTGAATGTAGAGAAACAAAATCTGGTAAAGGAATGCTTATAATTGACTTATATGATGGTACAGGAACTATTGTATGTAAATCATTTGCCAAAGATGCAAAAGAAGGAAATGATATTAAAGCAAAAATAGATGAAGTAAAAGGAATTAAAGTTATAGGAAAAGCAGGACTAGATACATATGCTGGAGATATAACAGTAATTGCAAATACAATAATAGAAATTTCAGAAAATATTCCAGAACTTCCAACAGAAGAAGAGGAAGAAGATACACCACTAATTTTAGGTAAAAACATGAATATAACAGCACCACTTGCAAAAATTTCAGAATTAGGGCCAGATGATGGAGCAGTTTCTTTAGATGGTGAAATAATATTTATGGAACCTAGAGAATTAAAATCTGGTAAAACATTATTAAGTTTTGACTTATATGATGGAACAAGTACATTAACATGTAAAGCATTTCTAGAAAAAGATAAAGCTAAAAAAATTATAAAAAAAATGGAAAGTGTAAAAGGCATAAAGATAGAAGGAAATGCACAAATGGATTCTTTCTCAGGTGAGCTTACTGTAATGGCAAATACAATAGTTGAAAGTACAGGAGTTAAGAAAGAAATAAGACAAGACAATAGCGAAGTAAAAAGAGTTGAGTTACACATGCATACTAAAATGAGCCAAATGGATGCAGTAAGTTCAGCAACAGATTTAATTAAAAGAGCAATGAAATGGGGAATGAAATCAATTGCAATAACAGACCATGGAGTTGTACAGGCCTTTCCAGAAGCATATCATTTAGTTGGAGATGATAACCCAGAT
>CAKPQY010000018.1 GCA_934179885.1 uncultured Clostridia bacterium | reverse complement strand
AGAAATAGAGCTGGACTTCAAAATGAAAAAAGACCACCATCATTTATATTTGTAGGTCCTACAGGTGTTGGTAAAACTGAGCTTGCAAAATCTTTAGCTTATGAAATGTTTGGTTCAGAAGATTCTATTATAAGAATAGATATGTCTGAATATATGGAAAGTCACTCTACATCTAAATTAATAGGTGCACCTCCAGGATATGTAGGTTATGATGATGCAGGTCAATTAACTGAAAAAGTAAAAAGAAAACCTTATTCAATTATTCTTTTAGATGAAATTGAAAAAGCTCATCCAGATGTATTTAATATTTTATTACAAGTATTAGATGATGGAAAACTTACAGATTCTCAAGGAAATACTGTTAACTTTGCAAATACAATAATAATTATGACTTCAAATGCTGGTTCAAATTTAAATAATAATTCAATTGGATTTGGAAAACAAACTGTTGATAAATCTAAAATTGAAGACAGTTTAAAAGAAGTATTTAGACCAGAATTTTTAAACAGAGTTGATGAAATAATTGTATTTGATTCTTTAAACAAAGAAGAATTATTGCAAATTGTAGATTTAATGCTTAAAGATACTATAAAAGCCTTAAAACAAAAGGATATTTCTTTTGAGATTTCAAATGAAGCTAAACAATTTATTTTAGAAAAAGGTACTAATATTAAATTTGGAGCTAGACCTTTAAGAAGAGCTATCCAAAGATATATTGAAGATGAAATTTCTGAAAAAATTCTTCGTTCTGAAATTGTGGATGGCCAAACTGTTAAGGTTGATTTAAAAGATGATAAATTAATTTTTGAAGTTGTTTAAATTTGTGTCAAAAGGGAGAAAAAAACATGTTAAAACATATACCAAATATATTAACGATATTAAGATTTATATTTATACCAATAATTTTATATTTTATTTTTACAGGAAATTATATTCTAGGAATTGTATTTTTCACAGTCTCTGGAATTACAGATGTTTTAGATGGCTTTATTGCCAGAAAATTTAATTTAGTCTCTAACTTTGGTAAATTAATGGACCCTTTAGCTGATAAGCTAACTCAAATATCAGTACTAGCTTCTTTAGTTAAAGTAGATATTATTCCTTTTTGGATATTAGTAATAGTTATTTTAAAAGAATTAATAATGGTTGTTGGTGCATCATTCCTTTATGGTAAAGATGTTGTTGTTTATAGTAAATGGTATGGAAAATTAGCAACTGTATTATTTTATTTAGCTATTGTTATTTCTTTAATTACTAAGCAGCTTAACCTTACTGGTTTCTGGTCTTATTTTGATTTAGCAATTTACTGTATAGCTTTAGTTTGTACTGTTTTTTCTCTTATTATGTATGTTAAGTGCTTATATAAAGGCGGTTTTATTGATAAAGACGATTTAAATGCAGAAAATAAAAAGAATGTTGTTATTAAAAATAAATAAATATAAAGGAGGCACATATATAGGTGTCTCCTTTTGATATATTACTCAAAATCTTCTATTAATTGATTTAATTCTTCTATTCCATTAACTCTAATACCATTTTGAATTTCTACTTTGTCTGTTTCTGTTAAATATTCAACTGAAATTTCAGTTTTTTCATACACTTCTTCTTCATTGTTTTCATTTATTTTATAAATTGTAATTTTTCCATCGTCATTTCTTAAAATAAAATGTTGGCCACAATTACTATCAAACTCTCTATATAAAATTATTTCATTGCTTGAAAATTTTTGTATTTCCCAATTTTGATATTCTTTTTCTAAATCTTCTTGTGTTCCATTTACTAAATTTTGTGGAATGTCTATATATTCATTTATTGTGTGTTTGCACTCATTGTAATGTCGTTTTAAAGTTATTAAGCAATTTGGTGAAATTTTTTCTTCACTTGAATTTGTCTCTACTTCTAGCTTTGCTTGTTCTTCTAATTCTTTATATTCGTCTGTGCATTCATCTGTAATTTTTTCAGATACAGTATTTATTTCATTTGCCATCATGTTATTTTTTGAATTTTCATTTTTATTATATATGGTTACACCTACTATTATTCCTATGATTATAACTGCTAATATTAGTATTATTATCCAAGTTTTTTTCATAATGCTTCCTCCGTAATTTTTTTCTTTTATTATTTACGGATTTTTCTATTTTATACATTAATTGGTTCTATTTTATATTTACTTTTTCTATTAACTTCAATTGAAATTTCCCCATTTATATCAGTTCTAAAAATTTTACAATTCAAATCATCTAACCTTTGTAATACCCCATCATTTGGATGTCCAAATTTATTATTCTTTCCAACGCCTATAACAGCAATTTGAGGCTTAACAGCATTTATAAATTCACTTGTACTAGAAGTTTTTGACCCATGATGCCCAACTTTTAAAATATTTGCCTTTAATAAACTTTTATTTTTAGAATAAAATTCCAAAATTTTCTTTTCTGCAATTTCTTCTATATCACCTGTAAATAACATTGAAAAATCTTTATAATGAAAATTGCAAACAATTGCATTATTGTTTAATATATTTGTTGTAATCTGCTCGTCCATTGGCCACAAAACATCAAAATATAAATTTTTCTCGATATGTATTCGATTACCTGCTTTTACTTCATATACTTTTATTTTTTTTTCATTAACTATTTCTAAAAAATTTTGATAATTTGAAGAGTCTTCTATTTGCTTTGAAATATACACCTTTCCTACTCTTAATTCTTGTAATAAAGTAAGAATTCCTGAAATATGATCTAGGTCAAAATGGCTTATAATTACAATATCAATTTTTGTAAAACCCCTGTCTAAAATGTATGGAATTAAAGTACTTTCTCCAACATCAAAATCTGAATTGGTGCTCCCTCCTCCATCAATTAAAATAGTTTTATTTTGTGGTGTAATTATTAAACAAGAATCACCTTGTCCAACATCGATAAAATGAATTTTTAAATTTTGCGGTATTAGATTTACTACAATAGAAAAACATATGGCGAACAATATTAAGTATTCTACTTTTTGCCTGTTTTGTCTTAATTTTATTTTCATCAAAGCCACTAAATTTTTTGCTCTTATTTGCGTTTCATTTGGTTTTTTAGAAGAATAAATGTTGTAGACTAAAAATAATACTATTAAAAGCAAATAATAGATTAAAATTGAAAATAATCTTGGTGTTGCTATATAAATTTTTGAAAATGGGACTTTCCCAACATTTGATATAAAAATTAAAGTTTTAATTCCTGTTTGAATTACAGGTGCAATAATTTTAGCTACTGAATTATTTAACAATATTATTACTATAAATAAAAATCCTAAAATAACAATTGGTCCAATTGCAAAACTTAAAACTAAATTTGATATTAAAAAATATGGATTAAATGTATTTAAATTATATAAAATTATAGGCAATATGAATATTTGAACTGAAATTGATACTGAAATAATTTCTTTTATTTTATCTAAATATTTTTGAATTTTAGGTCTTATTTTATATTTATATATTTTATTTTTGACTTTGATATTTTTTAAAAATTTCAAAATGCTTTTGTTAAAAATAACTATTCCAATGACCCCTCCATATGATAGCTGAAGTCCTAAATTTTTGATTAAAAATGGGTTATAAATTAGAATTAAAAGTAATGATATAGACATAGATGTATAGATATCATTTTTTCTATAAATTAATTTAGAAAAAATCATTATAATTCCCATTATTCCAGCTCTTGTTATTGATGGTGAAAAATTAGTTATGAACATATAAATTATTAAAATGAAAATGCTTAAAATGTTCGTATTTCTCTTTCCTATTAGATTTTTAAAGGCAAGGTTTATTCCTAAAATTACATATGTTACATGCATCCCCGATACTGCTAAAATATGTGACATACTTGCATTTCTAAAATTTTCTTGTGTTTCTTCATCTATATCTGTTTTGTCTCCTAATATTAAACCTAATAAAATCGATGATGTTTCATAATCTAAAATACTTTTTGTATCTGATTTAATTTTTGTGGCAATTTCGTTTGATAACTGAAAAATTTTATTTGCTTGTTTTTTGTCTATAATCTCAATTTTTGAAGACTTTATTGTGCCATAAATTTTTAATTGTTTTAGATATTCTGAATAATCAAATCCCTTGTAATTTCTTTGTACTTCTGGTTTTGTATATGTCCCTGTAAAAGTTATTTTGTCTCCGTATTCCAAATTTATATTTTTATTTGTTGTTATATAAAGTTTTGTTTTTTTATTATTATATTGAGCTTGTATCTTGTATTTGTTATAGTATTGTTTTTCTTGTTTTTCACTTATAATTATTCCTGTTAAATTAAGATTTTCTTGTTTTGATAAATTGCTATAAACTTTTTCATAGTTTTTATTTTGAAGTATTACAATTGTATTTGAAATTATTGAACTAATAATTAATGTTATTATCACTTTTGAATTTAAATAAATTTTTATATATCTTAGATATCTTTTTATTGATAATAATTTAAATTTATTTGTTTTTTGTTTATTACAAAATTTATAAATAAAATATGTTGCAGTTATCGGAGCATAAATTAAGACTATACTTCTGTTAAAGTATAGTCCCACTATTATACCTATTATATATCCTATGACTGCAATTAGAATTGGTCTTTTTATCTTCCTTCCCTCCTAATGTAAAAATCTGATTAAAGAATTCTTCTTGCACCTACATAATTTGTTTTATAATATCCACTAGCAAGTGTGTCTGTTGTTACACCTCTACTTGGATTTGCAGCATGTATGAATGTATTTCCCCCTATATATATTCCTACATGATTTATTCCTGATTTTCCAAACATTACTAAATCTCCTGCTTGTAAATCTGTTACTGCTTTACCATTACTATATTGTGCTGCAGCTGTTCTATTTAATGTAATCCCAAAATGTTTGTATACAAATTGAGTAAATCCAGAACAGTCAAATCCACTAGTTGTTGTTCCCCCATATACATATTTACATCCTAAAAATTGTTTTGCGTATGCTACAACTGAACTTCCTGTTGTTGATGTTGTACTTTCTGCTGGTGTATTTGATGTTGTTTTGTCTTCAGTTGTTTGCGTAGCTGCTGCTGTATTTGCTGTACTTCTTTCTGTTGTTGTACCTCTTGATGTTTCTTGTTTAGTATTTGATAATAGACTTTCTGCTATATATCCTTTTGTTCCATTTATATCTACATAAGCCCATCCATTATCAGTTGATATTACTGTTACTTGTGTATTTATTGATAATTGTTTAATTATTTGTGATGTTTTATCTGCTTTTTGTCTTACATTTACAGTTTGTGAATTTATATACATTGTTTTTGTTGCAGTTTGTGAATTATTCTCTGCTGTATTTGTTGTTTCAGTTTCAGTTGCTGTTGTTTGTTGAGTTTGATTATTCTCTTGAGTATTTTCTGTATTATCTATTTGAGTTGATACTAATTTTTCAGTTCTTACCCAACCTTCTTTTCCATCTGTTGTTTTTACTTTTGCCCAACCATTTAAAACCTCTGTAACTTCTACTTCTGTATCTTTTGCTACTTCTCCTAATTCAATTGAACTTATTAATGGTATTATTTTTAATTTTACATTCTCAAGAATTTGGTATTTTCCTTTTTCAAATGTAACTTCATTAGAAATTGTTGTATTTGTTTCAGTTGTTGTATTTTCTGTTGAGCTCTCTATTACATTTTCTGTTTCTGTATTACTACTTTCTACATTACTACTTGTTTCTGTTGCATTTGATTTGTCTTTATTCTCTACTTCTATTAAGTCTGTTCTTATATACCCTGTTATATTTTTGTATTTTACTTTGTACCAACCATCAACCTCTTCTAATATTTCAACTTCTTCACCTAATGATGCAAGTTCTAAAATTTTAGCATCAGTTTGTGGTTGTTCCCTAAGTCTTGCTGTTTCTGTTGTAATTTTTCCTGTATTTGCAGCAAAACATATATTTATAAAAAACATACTTGCTAAACATATTGTTGCCATTACCATTATTATGCTTCTTATATTCATTCTTGCTTTCATTTTTTTACTCCTTATATTATTATATTCACTCTGCATAATTACGTTTTACATTATAATTTCGTCTCATAGTATATAATTAATTTATAAATTTGTCAAGTTTTGAAAAACACAGAACAAAAGGGGCATAATTAAAATTTTATGACCTTTTAAAGGAATTTACATGTCCCGTATTTGTTCGTGTGCGAAAATTTCAAAGAAATTTTCTGTGCAAAGTATTTATATTCTAGGAAAGTTCTCCGAACTTCCTAGAATATGAAAAATAGATGGATTTATTCCATCTATTTTGCTTTTGCATATTTTACTTATTTTTTTAAATGTTTTTATCAATTAATGGTAATAATTGTTTTTTTCTTGAAACAACACCTTCTAGAAATGCTCTATTATTTTCTAATTTTTTACCAAATGCTTTTTCTGTTACATCTGCTTTAGAACCTAAAGCTATTATTTCAGAATTGCTGTTTAATATATCTGTTATTGCTAATACAAATAAGCTTAATCCCTTTTCTTCTATTTCTTTATTTATAGCTTCTTCTAATTTTTCTTGTCTTTTTAATACATCTTCTATGCTTACTGTATTTACTTGTGCTATTACAAATTTTGTTCCGTTTTTATCTAAGCTTTTTGCATCTAAATTTATTAATTCTTCTGCTGAAAAATCGTCTAAATCTGTTCCTGCTTTTAGCATTTCTAATCCATATTCATTTACATCTATATTTGCTATTTTTGATAGTTCTTCTAGTGCTTTTCTATCATGGTCAGTTGTTGTTGGTGATTTTAATAATAATGTATCTGATATTATTGCACTTGCCATTAATACAGCTTCTGTTCTTTCTATTTTTAGTCCTAATTGTTTGAATTCTTCAAATAGAATTGTTGATGTACATCCATATGGTTTTGCTGTGTAATATAATGGTTCTAATGTTTCAAAATTTGCTATTCTGTGGTGGTCTGTAACACCTAATATTTTTGCTTTTTCTATTCCTTCTACACTTTGATTAAATTCATTGTGGTCTACTAGTATTACTTGTTGTCCTTCTTCTACTTTTTCTATTAATTCGGGTGCTTCTATTCCTAAATAATCTAGTACATATTGTGTTTCTTTATTGATATTTCCTAATCTTACGGCTTTTGATTTTTCACATCCACTTTTTTTATTTGAAATTTCTTTTACTAAACTTGAGCATATTGAATCTGTGTCTGGATTTTTGTGCCCAAATATTAAAATTTTTTCTTCCATTTTATAATTTCTCTCTTTCCTTCTTTATATTTTTTAACTCAGTAGATTATATTGTTATTTTCATTTTTTGTCAATAAACTTATTTGTAAATTTTTTTATTATTCATATGACTTTTTTTCTAACAAAATCTTTTCTAATTCTTCTTTATTAAACTCATATTTTTTATTACAAAAATGACATAAAAGTTCTGCTTTTCCATCTTCTTCAATCATTTCTTTTAGAACAGTTTTATCCAATGTAGCTAATCCTTCTGCCATATGCTCTTTTGAGCAATCACATTCATAAACTGGAGTTATATTTTCTTCAATTATTTGAACATTTTCGTCTCCTGTTACTTTTTTTGCTATTTCAAGTAAACTTAAATTTTGGTCTAGCATTTTAGAAATTGCACCTGCTTTAAATATTGCTTGCTCTATTTTTGATATTTCTTCATCTGTTGCATCTGGCATTGGTGTTATTATATATCCACCTGCTGATTTAACTCCATTTTTATCAACTAAAACTCCTAAAGCAACTGCTGTATTTTTTTGTTCTGATTTTGCAAAGTATTCTGCAAAGTCTTCTGCTATTTCACCAGATACTAATGGACAAATTCCTACATATGGTTCTTTTAAGCCGATATCTTTTATAACATTTATAAATCCTGTATTTCCAACTGCTCCACCTACATCTAATTTTCCCATGTCATTTAATGGCAAATCTACAACTGGATTTGATACATATCCTTTTACTCTTGGGAAGTTGTCTGATGTTGTTAGCATTGTTCCTAATGGTCCATTTCCTTTCATTTGTATTGTTAGTTTATTTTTTTCGCCTTTCATTTCATTTCCCATTATTGCTGTTATTGTTAGTAGTCTTCCAAATGCTGCTGTTGCAACTGGACTTAAGTCGTGTGTTTGTCTTGCTTTTTCTACAAGTTCTGTTGTATTTGCGCATACTACTGATATTTTTCCTTCATAGGCTAAAAATTTTATTATTTTGTCTTGCATTTTTCTCTCCTTTCGCTCGTTTTACTCGTTCATCGTCATCCAAAATTTTTTCAAAAATTTTGTCTGCCAAATCTAGGGTCGTTACACTCGTCGTCATCCAATTTTTTTACTTTGCTTAATATAAAAAATTGTCAAAAAAGGGTGTCCTTTTTGACAACCTTTAATTATTCATGTATCTGAAACATATCTTTTCCTTCCCCACAAACTGGGCAAACCCAAGTATCCGGAAGATCATCAAATTTTGTACCCTTTGCAACTCCTGCCTTTTCATTACCAAATTTAGGATTATAAATATATTTACACTGAGTACATTCATATTGTTCATTTCCAGTTCTTTCTACTGAAAAATTCTTATATCCTGCTGCAACCGCAACTATAACAATTAGTAAGAATGATAATGCTTTCCAAATTCCACTATCACATAAAATTACTGCGAACATTCCAAATATTGCACTAATTCCATATAGAATTAAAACTGCTTGTTTTTGGCTAAATCCTTTAGCTACTAATTTATGATGTAAATGTCCTTTATCTGCTTTAAATACAGCTTTTATTGATTTTCCTTTTATTAATCTTCTTATTATTGCCCATAACGTATCAAATATAGGTAGTCCTAAAACTATTAATGGTAAAACAATTACTGCTGCTGTATATGTTTTAGCAGAACCCAATATTGAAATTACTGCTAAAGAAAATCCTAAAAAGTTTGAACCTGTGTCTCCTATAAATGTTTTTGCTGGTGTAAAGTTAAATGGCAAAAATCCTACTAATGCTCCAGCTAAAGCTGTTATTAAGACTATTGATATTAATGATGAACCATTTAACACAAATATTACTAGCAATGATATTGCTGATATTACTGATATTCCTGATGATAGTCCATCTAGTCCATCTATTAAATTTATTGCATTTGTTACAATTATTATCCATGCTAATGTAATTAATACTGATGTTATTTCATGTATTTCTGGAAAATTTAAAAATGGTAATGTTATGCCATCTATTCTAATTCCAGCTACCACAACACATACTGCGCCTAATACTTGTCCTATCAATTTTGTTATTGGTTTTATTGTTTTTATATCATCAACTATACAGAATATTGATATTGCTAGTATTCCCATTAAAAATCCTAATAATTTTTTCCAATATTCTTGTGGTCCA
>CAKPQY010000017.1 GCA_934179885.1 uncultured Clostridia bacterium | reverse complement strand
GCGGATATTACTAAAATATATAATGAGTTAGTGAAAGGAGCACAAAAATGATATATTGTTTGATGATATTGGCTACTATTGTATTTGCTACTATTGCAATAGTATATAAAAAAAAGGAAAACTTAGAACATAATTCTAGAAATAAAATTATTTTTTTTGCATTTGCTTTTTTATCTTTTTTAATACCATTTAGTATATCAGCATTTAGAGATTATACAATAGGAACAGATACATCAGGGACATATATGCAAATTTTTAATAGCATACAAAATGGAAAAAATATTAGGGATTTTGGATTTGGAATTATAACAAAATTAGCTTTAATATTGTCTGATAATTATACGGGATTTTTAGTTGTGACATCATTGATATTTTGTGGCTTGTCATATAAATGTATTTTTAGAGATTCTGAAAATCCAATAATGAGCATATTATTATTTTTTACAATGAATATATTCTTTATTTCTATGAATATGGTTCGACAATGTATTGCTACTTCTGTTTTTATATTTGCAATAAAATATATAAAAAATAAAAATTTGATTAAATATATTATTGCAATGATTATAGCATTTTCAATTCATACAAGTGCAATATTATATGTTCCAATGTATTTTATTTATAATTTGAAAATTAATAAAAAAATGGTATATGTAATACTTATTTTTATAATATTTTTGAGACTTTTCTTATCAGATGTAATAATAGAAATTTTGATGAAATTTAGCTATTTTAGAAACTATTTTGCATGGTATTTATCATCTGGATATAATACAGGAAAGTTAAATATTGTTGGTCTTTTAATAGCAAGTTGTATATTGGCTTTTTTAGTTTTTATATACAAATTTGCAAATGATGATAAAGAGTATAATATTTTACTATGGAATCAAACAATAGTTGTTACTTTGCTAATAATGTCATCAGAGATTCCACTAATGCAAAGAACATCTTATTTATTTACTTTTCCATTATTTATATATTTACCAAATATGTTTAAATATATAAGTAACTCTAAAAAAAAGGTAGCTAGTGAAATATGTATAAATGTTGGATATTTGACTTATATGTTTGTGACAATTTTTGTTTTTGGTTATAATGAAGTATATCCATATAAATGGATATTTTAGCAAAGGGTAGGAGTATTATGAATGAATTAGTAACAATTGTAGTTCCGATTTACAATGTAGAAAAATATTTAAAAAAATGTATAGAAAGTATATTAAATCAGACATATAAAAACTTGGAAATTATATTAGTGGATGATGGTTCGACAGATAAGTGTGGAAAAATATGTGATGAATATTCATTGAAAGATAGTCGAATTAAAATAATACACAAGAAAAATGGTGGGTTATCAGAAGCAAGGAACTATGGTATAGAAAATGCTAATGGAAATTATATAACATTTATAGATTCAGATGATTATTTGGATGAGGAATTTAGAGAAAATATATTGAAAATTGCATTAGAAACAAAAGCAGATTTGGTAATAAGTGGATTAAAAAGTGTTTACGAAAAACAAAAAGATGTATGCGCAGATAATAATAAATATTATGCAAAATTATCGAAAGAAGAAACATATTATAAAGTATTAACTCAAAAAGATATTGATGTAACTGCTAATGCAAAATTATATAAGAAAGAAATTTTTGAAACTATTAGATATCCTGTTGGTGAATTATATGAAGATATAAAGATAATAGATAAGATAATTGAAAAAGCAAATACTATTGTATACACAAAATATAAAGGGTATTTTTATTTACAAAGAACAGGAAGTATAATGTATAGTGCTATTAGTAAAGAAAAGTTTGTATTAATAGAAACAATGGAAAATCTTCTTATGTTTATTGAAAAAAAATATCCTAAAATAAAAAATGCAGCTGTAAGGAGATACGTATATTGTAACTATCATATACTAGGTAGAGCAATTTTGGATAACAATTATTACGATATATGTAAAAGCTTAAGAAACAATATACTTGAATATAAAAATTTAATATTTAAAGAGAAAATATATAATGCAAAAGAAAAAATCGCCACATTAATACTTGAATTGGGTCTGAGACCTTATCAAGTTTTTTGGAAAATATATAGTAAAATAAAAAATGGAAGGAATAATTTTAAATGAAAAAAATAGCATTAATAACACAACATCAAGTTTTTAATTATGGATCAGTCTTACAAACATATGCGACACAAAAGATCTTAGAAAAGAATGGGTTTTATGTTGAGATTGTTGATTATATTTCTGAGAGATGGAGCAATAAAAAAATATTTTGGGATATTAATTATGAAAATAAAAGTGCAATAAAAAAAGTTCTATATAAAATATTTAGATTACCAATAGTAATACTAAGAAAAGTTCAATTTAGAAGTTTTGTAAAAAGAAGATTAAATCTTACCCAAAAATATGATGTGTATGGGGACTTAGTGAATAATCCTCCTAAAACTGATATTTACATGGTTGGAAGTGATCAATGTTGGAATAGCTTTTACAATGGAGTAGATAGAGCGTATTATTTACAATTTGGTGATAAAAATAAGCCTAGAGTTTCTTTTTCAACTAGTATGGGAAAAGAAGAATTTACAAAAACTGAAGAAAAAGAAATTAAAAACTACTTAAAAGATTTTTCTTTAATATCAGTAAGAGAAAAAGTTTCAATACCGTTATTAGAAAAAATTACAAATAAACCAATATATAATATAATTGATCCAACTTTGCAGCTTAGTGCAGAAGAATGGAATAAGATAGCTAATTCAAAAAGAATAATAAAAGAAGAATATGTATTATTATTTGTTCTATATGATGAAGATTTAAATGCTTCAACATATGCAAGAAAATTAGCAGATGAAAAAAATTTAAAAGTAGTTGAACTGTCATGGCAGATAAAGAAAAAACCAGGTGTCGATATACTCATGTCACATAAAAGACCTGAAGATTTTTTAGCATTGATAAGAGATGCCAAATATATAGTTACAAATTCATTTCATGGATTAGCTTTTTCAGTGATATATAACAAAGAGTTTATTATAGTAGCGAGATCACAATTTAATAATAGAATTGAAAATTTATTGAATATAGTTAATTTGAAAAATAGATTAGTAAGGGATTCTTTTGATGTAGCAATTTTTAATGACAAAATAGACTATTTAAAAGTTAATGAAATAATAAAAAAAGAAATAAGAGAATCAAACAAATTTATTGAAAAAATAAATTTGTTAAAAAGTTAGGATGGTATAGAGGTAAAAGAATGGATAAAATAACAGAATATTGTACAGGGTGTAGAATGTGTGAAAAAATATGTCCTAAAAAAGCAATTACTATGATTGAAAATAAAGAAGGTTTTTTAGTGACGAAAATTGATACTCAAAAATGTATTAATTGTGGATTATGTAAAAAAAATTGTCCACAGAATACTAAATCTGAAACTGAATCTGAATTTAAAAAAATAGGGTATGCAGTAACAATTAAAGATGATATGATTAAAAAAAGTTCAAGTGGAGGAATTTTTGTAGCTATATCAAAAATGGTTTTAGATAGAAAAGGAGCAGTTTATGGAGCTGCATACAATGAAAATCTAGTTGTGAATCATGTAAGAGTGGTTGATATAGAACAATTAAAAAAATTACAAGGATCAAAATATGTTCAAAGTAATACAGGTAATACTTATATTGAAGTAAAAAAGGATTTAGAAAAAAATAAAATTGTTTTGTATAGCGGAACACCTTGTCAGATTGCGGGATTAAAAAAATTTTTAAAAAAAGATTATGATAATTTAATAACAATAGATTTAATATGCCATGGAGTACCAAGTCCTAAACTTTTTAAAAATTATATAGAATATATAAGTACTAAAGATAAGAAGACAGTGAAACAATATGATTTTAGGACAAAGGACAAAAAAGACTGGTCGATTGGTTATTATTATTATTATACTAATAAAGGACATTATAAATCAGGTGATTTAGACCCATATTATTATAATTTTTTAAAAGGAACAACATATAGAGAATGTTGCTATGCATGTAAATATGCTAATCTTAATAGAGTGGGAGATTTAACAATTGGAGATTATTGGGGAATAGAAGATACTTTTCCTGAGTTTTTTGACAAAAAAGGTGTATCTTGTGTAATTGTAAATTCAGAGAAAGGAAAAAAAGTATTTGATGAAGTAAAAAGACAAATTAAATATATTAAAGTTCCTTTGGATGATATTAGTAGGAAAAATCATAATTTAAATTGTCCTACAAAGCGTCCCGTAAAAAGAAATGATATTTATAATGAAATTGATGATAAAAATATAGTTCAGTATTTTGAAAAAAAATTAAAAGTACCAATGAGCCATAGACTAGTTTATTATAGAAGAAAAATAACAGAATTAATACCCAAAAGTATAAAAAGAACTGTAAAAAAATTTTTAAAATAAAAAAACATTAGCAATTAAATAGGGGTAATAAAATGAAGAAAATGATAATTAGATTGAATAAGAATGATGTGTTTTTCAAGTATATTAAAAATCAATGTATAATGAACTATTATAACGTAACTTATATTAATATTTTTTATAAAATTTGTATGACATTTCAACTTTCTTATATTTCGCTTTTTTTAGGAGAATGGAAACGAAATATAAGAGATTGTGATGAAATTATATTGTTCGATAATGGATTTCAACAATATATTCCTAAATATATTAAGAAAAAGAATAAAGATACTAAAGTGATATTATGGCTATGGAATTCAATTAATGATACAAATAGGAACTTTTTGAAAAATAAATATATCGATGAATTCTGGACCTTTGATGAAAATGATGCTTTAAAATATAGTCTTAATTATAATACACAATTTTATACAAATGAAATAAAATTGGATGATTCAAAAGAATGTAAAAATGACATAATTTTTTTAGGAAAAAATAAAAATAGAGAATATATATTAAGTGAATTCGAAAAGAAAACAGAAAAATATAATTTGAATAATAACTTCATAATAATTAATAATGAAAATGAATTCATAAAATATGAAGACTATTTAAAAATGATAGAAAATAGTAAAGCAATATTAGAAATTATGACGCCAGGGCAAAATGGATTGACGTTAAGAAGTATGGAAGCTTTATTTTTTAAGAAAAAATTAATAACTAATAATTTAGATATTGTTGATTATGATTTTTATGATTCAAATAATATCTTTATATTAGGAAAAGATAATATAGAAAATATAAAGACATTTATCGAGAAAACATATAAAGAAGTAAACCAACAAATAATAAATTATTATGATTATAAATCTTGGATAAATAGATTTGATATATAAAAATATATATTTTGTAGGAGTGATAACTAACAATGTTTGGAATAAAAACAAGATTAAATAGAATAAGATATAGAAAATTAAACAGACATAATTTTACTCAAATAAAAAGAGACACTGACATTAAAAAGATAAAAGTTGGTAAAGGAACATATGGTAATATAGATGTATTGACTTATGGAAATACAAAGTCTAATTTGTATATAGGCAATTATTGTTCAATAGCGGATAAATGTATATTTATGTTGGGTGGTGAACATAGATATAATATAATATCTACATACCCATTCAAAGCAAAATATATGAAACAGCGAGAATCTGAAACAAAAGGAGATATTATAATAGAAGATGATGTATGGATTGGATATGGTTGTACTATATTATCTGGAGTAAAAATAGGACAAGGAGCAGTAATTGGAACAAGAAGTGTTGTGGCTAAAGATATACCACCATACGCAATATATGCTGGCAATAAAATTATTAAATATAGATTTTCGAATAAAGTTATAGAAAAATTGTTAAAAATAGATTTTTCTAAAATAAATGAAAAGTGTATACGAGAGAACATAAAATGTTTTTATGAAACAATAACCGAGGATAATGTAGAAAGAATTTTAGAAAAATTAAATTTATAATAGAGGTATGAAAATGAAAAATGTAAATATTTTTGTAATTGCACATAAAAAAATAAAAGAAAAAATTAGTGATATATATATACCATTGCAGGTTGGAAATGGAGAAGATTTAGGATATTTAAGAGATAATACTGGAAATAATATTACAGAAAAAAATTCAAATTACTGTGAATTGACGGGAATATATTGGGTTTGGAAAAATTATAATATTCCAGATTATATAGGTATATGTCATTACAGAAGATTTTTTGAAAAGAGTTGTATAAATCAAAATAAAATAAAAAAAGAAGAAATATTAAAAATATTTAAGGACTATGATATTATTCTGCCTAATAAGCTAATGTTAAAAACAGATGTATACAAATTTTATTTTATGCATGGAGAAGGAAAAGAAAAAGATCTAAAAACTACTAGAGAAGTAATAAAAGAACTATATCCAACATATCTGGAAAACTTTGACAATATAATGAAAAGGAAATATGGACATTACTTCAATATGTTTATAATGAAAAAGGAAGATTTTTGCAAATATTGTGAATGGCTTTTTAAAATATTAGCAAAATTAGAGGAAAAGACAGATTTAAGTAATTATACAAAACAACAAGCTAGAATATATGGTTATATTTCTGAAATATTAATGAATGTTTGGGTTGAAAATAATAATTTAAAGATAAAAGAATATTATGTTGCCAAGACAGACGAAACATTATATAAAAAAGTAAAAAAAGAATTAAAACAGAAATTAAAAAAACTATTATTATAATTAGGAGTTCAAAATGAAAAAATCAATAGCTAAAAACTACATATATAATTTATCTTATCAAATATTAGTATTAATATTACCTTTAATAACAGCTCCATATATATCTCGAGTATTAGGACCTGAAAATATTGGAGTATATAGTTATACTATTTCCATAGCTACATATTTTATATTATTTGGTTCTTTAGGAATTGCTATGTATGGACAGAGAGAGATAGCATATATGCAAAATAAACCTGAAAAATATAGTAAAGCATTTTGGGAAATTATTATATTAAGATTTATTACTATGGTATTCTCAATGATAATATTTTATTTCAATTTTGTAAGATTGAATCAATACCATGTATATTATGCAATTTTATTATTGGAATTGTTTGCAAATTGTTTAGATATAAGTTGGTTTTTTCAAGGTTTAGAAGAGTTTAAAAAAACAGTTATAAGAAATATAATTGTAAAAATTATAAGTATAATATGTATATTTATATTTGTAAAAACAAAAAATGATTTAGTAAAATATTTTTGGATATATGTTTTATCTACAATATTAGGTAATGTTTCATTATGGATATATTTACCTAAGTTTTTAAGAAAAACTAGAATGAGAGAATTAAATATACGAAGGCATATAAAACCGACTATAGTACTTTTCATTCCTCAAATTGCAACACAAATATATACTGTCTTAGATAAAGTAATGATAGGTTCAATAATTACTGATAAATCGGAAGTTGGATATTATGAACAAAGCCAAAAAATAGTAAAAATGTTACTTACAGTAATTACTTCACTTGGAACTGTTATGATGCCAAGAATGGCAAATATATATATTAACGGGAATAATAAAAAAATACAAGAATACATAAGAAATTCATTTAATTTTGTCTTTTTTATAGCTTTTCCAATGATGTTTGGAATTATAGCAATAGCAAATAATTTTGTACCATTATTTTTTGGACCAGGATATGAAAAAGTTACATTATTAATAAGTGTTATTAGTCCTATTTTGATTGCAATAGGTTTAAGTAATGTGATAGGAACACAATATTTGCTACCTACGAAAAGACAAAAAGAATTTACTGTATCTGTAGTAATAGGAGCAATAGTTAATTTTATAATAAATGTTATGGCTATAAAAAAATATGGAGCGTTAGGTGCATCAATAGGTACGGTAATTGCGGAAATTACTGTGACAATAGTTCAATTTGTTTTTATAAGAAAAGATATTAATATAAAGAAAATTTTCATATTATCTATAAAATATATGTTATCTTCATTGTATGTATAACTATAGGAAAAAAAATAAATATGAATATATATTCTATAATTTTACAAGTGTCAGCAGGAGCAATTACTTATTTTATATGTTTATTAATATTAAAGGATGAATTTTTATATAAAATTTTAAATAGAATAAAAATGAAGTTTGACAAAGGAGAACAATTATGAAAAATTATGATTATCTAATAGTAGGCACAGGCCTATTCGGCTCAATATTTGCCTACGAAGCAACAAAAAAAGGAAAAAAATGTCTAGTAATAGACAAACGCCCACACATAGCTGGGAACATCTACACAGAAAACATTGATGGAATAAATGTACACAAATACGGAGCACACATATTCCATACAAGTAACAAAGAAGTATGGCAATACATAAATCAATTTGCGGAATTCAATAGATATACAAACTCACCAGTTGCAAGATACAAAGAAGAATTATACAACATGCCATTTAATATGAATACATTTAACAAACTATGGGGAGTAGTGACACCAGAAGAAGCAAAACAAAAAATAGAAGAAGAAAAAGCTCAAGCTGGAATAACAGAACCTAAAAATCTAGAAGAACAAGCAATAAGCCTAATAGGTAAAACAATATATGAAAAGTTAGTTAAAGGTTATACAGAAAAACAATGGGGAAAAAGAGCAACAGAATTACCAAGTTTTATAATTAAAAGACTACCAGTAAGATTTATATATGACAACAACTATTTCAACGACATATATCAAGGAATTCCAATTGGTGGATATACACAAATAATAGAAAAAATGTTAGAAGGAATAGAAGTTAGACTAAACTGTGACTTCTTTGAACATAGAGAAGAATTAGAAAATATAGCAGATAAAATAATATTTACGGGACCAATAGATAAATATTATGATTATAAATTTGGAGAGCTAGAATATAGAAGCTTAAGATTTGAAACAGAAGAATTAGATATGGAAAATTATCAAGGAAATGCTGTTGTAAACTATACAGAATACGAAATACCATATACAAGAATTATAGAACATAAACATTTTGAATATGGACCAAGTCTTGGAAAAATAGCAGAAGGAAAAGCAGCAAATAAAACAATAATAACAAGAGAATATCCAGATAAATGGGTACAAGGAAAAGAACCATATTATACAATGAATGATGAAAAGAATACTACATTATATGCAAAATACGAAGAGCTAGCTGATAAAGATTCTAAAGTAATTTTTGGTGGAAGATTAGGCCAATATAAATATTTTGATATGGATAAAGTTATTGCAGAAGCTTTAAACTGTGTAAAAATGGAAATATAAATGTTAAAAATTGTTCTATATAGAATGTCGAAAAATGTCGAAAACTTTTTCGATAAAAACTACCAAACATCTTGATTTTGACTGAATTAGCGAGTATAATAAAAATATAACAATATTATTTTCTATTATACTAAAATAAAAATGAAAGGAGTAGAAGTATGGAAAAAGTTAATCCAAGGGATGTAGCTAAATGG
>CAKPQY010000016.1 GCA_934179885.1 uncultured Clostridia bacterium | reverse complement strand
TTTTTTGTGCTAAATGTGGGTGTATATGCAGAAAAAATAGCTTATTTTTTCGCAAATAAGTACCGCTAAGGCACCAAATTGAGTAATATCAAGGATTTGTAAAATTTTTCTTGGTATTATTTTTTTGTTCATTTTTTAGAGTTCTAATCAAAGTTCTAATGAATTAAAACTCTAATCTTTATTTTTTTATAAAAATATGATATAAAATAAATATTAGAAAAAGGAGCAAGTAAAATGGTAAAAATAAATGAAAAAGAACTAAAGGAATTATTTATCGAATTAAAATATAATAATATTGCATTTGAAAAATTATATAACAAATATAATAAATTAGTATATGGAATAGCATTTAGTATTTTAAAAAATAAACAAGATTCAGAAGATGTAGTTCAAAATATTTTTACCAAAATTTATAATATTGATAAAAATAAGTTGCCTACAAAGAACGAGGCTAGTTGGCTATATAGTACAACTAAAAATGAAACAATAACAGTTTTAAGAAAAAGAAAAAATGATTTGGATTTAGATAGTATTTATGAAATCGAGGATCAAGATAATGAAATTGACAATTCAATTGATAAGATGGAATTTAATGGATTGATTAGAAAATTAGATAATTGCGAAAAGGAAATAGTATCATTAAAAATACTTTCAAATTTATCTTTTGATGAAATAGGAAAATTATTAAACAAACCTACTGGAACAATAAAATGGAGATATTATAAAGCAATAACTACCTTAAAGATATTATTAAGCAATTTAGGAATGTTTATAGTAACATTCATTATAGGATTAAAGACATTATCAAATCAACAAAAAGTAAATAATGCAGAACAACAAATAATAACAGATGAAAATATAGTACAAAATGAAGAAAATATAGAACAAGAAAAAACTGAACAAGATAAAAGAACAATGCAAGACAGCTTGAAAGAAGAAAATAATAATATAAATGAAGAAATAGTACAAAATACAATAAAACAAGAAACTATAATTAGTGATACCATAATAGAAGACAATATAAATTATTTTGGTATTGGAATATTAAGTGTTTCAGCTATCTTTTTAGTTTTCACTATAATTTTTATGATTATTTTTACAAAATACCAACTAAAATTAAAGAAAAAAACGTCTAAATAATAGAAAGGGTAAATTAAGGTGGTATTTATGAACAAAAGTATAAAAATAGTTTTAGGAATTTTAATTGGATTATTAATTTTATGGGGAATGGTTTTTGCGATAGATTATAATAGATGTTCTAATATGAAAGAACCTATTTTTGCAATATCTAAGAAAGAAAATGACTTAAGTATAAAGTCAATAACTTATCAATGTTTAGGATATAGAGTTGAAGTAGTGAAAAATGTTTCAGGTGAATATGGAGAGCAGATAACAAAGGTTGAAATGTATATGTTTAATAAATTTATTGCAGGAGCAATTGCTAACTCCAATACAAATGAAGAAACTATAGATAATGATATTGTTATAATAAAAAATGGAAATATTAATGATGAAGATTTAATAAATGATTTTATTAATAAGGTAAATGATAGTTCAAACTACAGAAAAGAATTTGACTTAACTTATTATCAAAGAAAAGATATGGGATTAGAGAAAATAATTGATAATAAAGAAAATGACAATTATGATTTTGATGTTTATACATTTGGTGGGGATGTTTCTATAACAATAGATTCAGATATGGTTTTTGATTTAAAAGAGGCACTTGAACAAAATATAATTACAGTAGATAAAATTATTGAGCAATGTAAAATAGATGAAGAATATGGAATATGTTTTTCTAATTTTTACAGAGATGGTGGCAGTATAGAATACTGTTATAATAATTATACTATTTTAAAATACAATACATTAGATGGTAATAAAGATTTAGTAATCGGATTTAAAGGTCAAATTATAAATATGGTTAACGAAAAAATTAATATATAAGAAAAGAAGGGATATAGAATGAAAAAGAAGGTTATTATTTGGATTTTAATTGTTTTAGCAATAATTTTATTATTTCCAATTTCTATGAAATTAAAAGATGGAGAACTAATATCTACAAAAGGGGTAACTACTACATTAACATTAGAAGATGAAATTGAAAATGATACAATTTGGTGTGGTACATTTCAATTAATATGGAATGATTTAAAAAACAATTTAGCAAAACAAGATATTGTATTTAAACCTCAATTAAAAGTGGTTGAAAATTTGAATAAAGAAACATTTACAACAGATGATTTATCAGAAGAATATTTTTATAAAAAGGTAGGAACACCATCAATTGAACTAAAAGAAGAAATTGAAAAAGCAATTAAAGAAAAATTTAATGAAACAAGTGATATATTAGATGACTTTGAGTGGGAAAAAAGAAATCCTAAGGACTATTTTTTATATGCTATGTTAAAAAAAGAATTTCAATTTGAAAAAGCATTTGAAAAACTTGAGAATGGAAAGTTTGGAAATAATGAAAATGTAAAATATTTTGGTATAAAAAAGAGTAGTGAAAGTGATGAGCTAAGAAAACAAGTAGATGTATTATTTTATAATTCAAAAGATGATTTTGCAATTAAATTAAAAACAAAACAAGAAGATGAGGTAATACTTTATAAAAATCCAAAAGGAAATACATTTAATGAAATATATAAAAACATTGAAAAACAAAAAAGTCAATATAAAGGTCAAACCAATTTACAAGAAGGAGAACTGTTAAAAGTTCCAAATATAAAACTTAAAGAAAAAACAGAATTTACAGAGATTGAAAATAAATCATTCTATTTTTCAAATGGAGATTCTTATCGTATTGAAAAAGCTTTACAAACAATTGAATTTGAACTAGATAGAACAGGTGGTAAAATAAAGAGTGAAGCAGGAATGATGGTACAAAATGCATCTGTAATAATGATTGATAAAATTAGAGAATTTTCAGTAGATGATACTTTTGCGATATTCTTAAAAGAAGAAGGAAAAGATACACCATATTTTGCAGGACTAATAAGTGATATTACAAAATTTCAATAATATATGTTATGAGAAGATTACTATTATAGTAGTTTTCTCTTTTTTTAAGCCTATAAATAATTTATTCATTGGCCCCCGCGAGAACATCGCTTAATTAATAACTATTACCCTGCGCGGACTTTAAAGTTTTGTTTAGCTGCGAATTGTTACAATTATATTACATTTTTTAAATTCATTGACTAAAAAAAAGTGCAATGATATAATTATATCGATAAAATGGAAAAAAACGACAAAAAGGATAAATAATAGAAAAAACGAAGGACTAGGAGGAAAAAAAGATGAACAAAAAAATTAAGATTATATCATTAATTGTAATCTTAACAATAATAATAAATATATTAATATCGATAATAATTCAAAATAAAACATATGCTGTAACACAAAGTTTTAGTGCAGACATAGAAAATATAAATGAATCAAAATATCCAGGAATAAAGGAAAAAATAAAACAATTACAAAGTAAATATCCTAATTGGAATTTTAAAATATTATATACAGGACTAGACTGGAACAAAGTAATAACAAATGAATATACAGGGCATGGAGCTTCTCCTAAAAACTTAATATATAAAACATCAAGTTATCAAGGAGAATGGATTTGCTCAATATGCGGGGAAAAAGGGTATGATAATGGCAATTGGAAATGTGCATCAGAACAAGCAATAAAGTATATTATGGACCCTAGAAATTCAATAAATGAAACAAATATATTTCAATTTGAAGAATTAACAAATTCTGGATGTGATTTAAATACTTTAAAATCAATGACAAAAGGAACATTTTTAGAAGGACACGAACAAGGAATAATAGATGTAGCAAATAATAATAATGTAAATGCTTATTATATAGTAGCAAGATTAATCCAAGAACAAGGAAAATCAGGAACAGTATTAACTTCTGGAAGTGGATATAATGGAGTAGGCGCAGGATACTATAATGCATTTAATATAGCAGCATCAGGAAATTCAACAGCTGAAATTTTAACAAATGCTTTGCTATATGCACAAAAGGAAGGTTGGACAAGTTTAGATGCATCAATAAATGGAGGAATAAGGTTTTTAGCAAAACATTATATTCAAAAAGGGCAAAACACATTATACTTACAAAAGTTTGATGTTGAAGCAACTAATGGTTTATACTCAAATCAATACATGCAAAATATTTTAGCAGCACAAAATGAAGGGATAACATTAAAAAATACATATATAAATATGAATTCAATGTCATCATCACATACATTTATAATACCAGTATATGAAAATATGCCAATTGGCCCTTGTAGCAAACCAGACACTAATGGAACAAGTACTACAGACAAAGATATGGTAAAAGTAAATGTAGATAGTACATTAAGAATAAGAAATAATCCTAATGGAGAAACAACTGTTGGATGGTTGTATAAAGATGAAATTGTGACAAGATTAGAAAAAGCAACTTCAAAGGTTGCAGGAACTTATTGGGATAAAATACAAAAATCAAATGGCACAGTAGGTTATGTTGCTAGAGAAACTTATGAAAATGAAGGTAAATATAAATTATATTTAGTACCAATAAACGAAAGTAATTCTAGCGATGATACAAATAGTTCAGATAAAAATACAGATAATTCTGAAAATAACCAAAATAATTCAAATAATAGTACTTCAGATAGTTCAACATCTAAAGTGCCAACAAATACAAGTAAAGTTAAAATAGGTAATGATAATAAAATTATAACAGTTACACCAGATGCAATTGCAAAAGATATATTGGATGCTTTTGGAGGACCTACAAAGATAACTAGAGCGGATAAAAATTTTCTTAATGGTGAGAGCGAATCATTGGCAACTGGATATATAGTTGAAGATAAATATACTGTTGTAAAAAAAGGCGATGCAAATGGTGATGGAAAAATAAATTCAGTAGATGCATTACAAATTTTAAAATATAGCGTTGGAACATTAAATTTAAATGAAGTAAGTGTTAAAGCGGTGGATGTAAATAAAGATGGAAAAGTAAATTCAGCAGATGCATTATTAATACTAAAATACAATGTAGGGAATGCAAATATAGAAATTTAATGGAAAAATAAAGGAGGTTAATATGAAAAGAAAAATTAGTATATTTTTGGGAATATTTTTACTAATATTAATTTCGTTAACTGTAAAATCAAATGCAGATTATTCATCAAACGATCCAGCAGTAACGTCAGGAGAAACTATATCAATAACAGTTTCTTCAAGTGAAAATTTACAGAATTTCGATTTAAAGTTGACAAGTTATTCTGGTCTAACATATAAAGGATGTTCTAATAGTAGTGAATCAGCAGCAGTAAATAGTCAAACAGGGCAAATATCATATGCTACATTAGGTGGAGGAACAAAGAATTTGGGAACTTATACATTTGTTGCACCAGAAGTCTCAACAAAAACTACATATAAAGTTATTTTTAATATAAATGATAGTACAAATACATCAATTGTAACAGTAAATCCAAAAGCAACAGAGCAAAATCCTGAAACTAAACCGGATAATAATACTCCAACTAATCCAACTACGCCATCAGCACCAACCACACCAACTGTTACAACATCAAGCAATGCAAATGTAAAAATGATTAAAACATCACCAGTAGACTTTACAGGATTTAAAGCTAGTAAAACTTCTGGATATGAAGTTGCTGTAGAAAATGATGTGGACAAAATTAGTGTTAGTGTAGAAAAAGAAGATTCAAAAGCAAGTGTATCTTTATTAAACAAAACAAATTCAGATACTGGTAAATCGTGGGTATATATAGCAGAAGGAAACAACGAAATAGTTGTTACTGTGACATCTGAAGATGGAAAAAATAAAAAATCATATACAATAAATGCAACGAGAAAAGCAAAAGAAGAACAAGTTGAAGAACCAGAAGAACCTGAAGAAAATCCAGAAGAAGAACCAATGGAAGAAATATTTGGTTTAGCAGAATTGAACATTGAAGGATTAAAATTTGAACCTCAATTTCAAACAGATATATATGAATATAAAGCAGAACTAAAAGAAGATTTAGAAAAATTAAATATAACAACATTAGCAACAGAAGCAAATTCAACAATTGAGATAATAGGAAACGAAAATTTAAAAAATGGCGAAAATATAATAACTATTATGGTAAAAAATGAAAATGATACTAAAACAGCTTTATATCAAATAATAGTAAATAAAACTTTTGAAGAACAAGAAGTTATATTAGACACAGAACAAGAACAACAAGGCCAACAAGAAAAAATGAAAGAATTGATTATATTATCAGCAGCAGTAGGAGTAATTCTTGTAATTGTTATAGCTGTTATAGTTGTTAAAGTAAAAAAATCAAGAAATACGAATGGTGGATATATACCATATGAAAATTTAGTTGATGATTATGATGAAGAAGATGAACAAACAATTAAAGATACAGAAGAAAATGAACAACTAGACGAACAGATAACAGAAGATGAAGAAGATAATGAATTTTATGAAGAAGAACCTAAAAAGAAAAAACGTTCAAAAGGAAAACGTTTTAAATAAAATTTAAGCAGGGTTTTTACTCTGCTTAAAAATTTTTAATAAAATGCAAAAATATGTTTGACATTTTTTTGTTTGTATGATATTATATACAAAAAGTGAGAAATGGAGTGATATATATGCCAAGAAAAAGACCAGAACTAAATAGTAGAGAAAAATCAATATTAAGATATATTGAAAAACAAATAATGAATGTAGGATATGCACCATCAGTAAGAGAAATTGGAAAAGCTGTAGGATTAAGTTCAACAGCAACAGTACATGGATATTTAGCAAGATTAGAAGATAAAGGTTATATTAAAAAACAAGACAAAAAAGGAAGAACATTAAGATTATTAAAAGGAACAGATGGTGAGGCTAAAAAAACATCATCAAAAGATTTCTATACACAAAAAGAATTAGTAGAAGTTCCAGTAGTAGGAAGAATAACAGCTGGTATGCCTATTTTGGCTGTTGAAAATGTAACAGATACATTTCCAATTCCAATTGACTTTGTTGGAAATTCAGACTGTTTTATGCTTACTGTTAGAGGAGAAAGTATGATAGAAGCAGGTATACTAGATGGAGACTATATTTTAGTTAGAAGACAACAAGATGCAACAAATGGAGAAATAGTAGTAGCATTAATAGAAGATGAAGCAACAGTAAAAACATTTTATAAAGAAAAAGACCATATCAGATTACAACCTGAAAATAGCACAATGGATCCAATAATAGTTCCAACATGTGAAATTTTAGGAAAAGTATGTGGTGTATTTAGAAAAATGTAATATAAATTAATAAGGACAGAATTATGATAAAAAGGGTTATATTTGATATTGATAATACTTTAATTCCGTGGAAAGAAGAGTATTATCAAGAAATAAAGAAAGCACTTGATGACTTAAATATTGAACATACAGAGAAAGATTATTATGAAATAAAAAAAGCATTTAGTGAATATGAAAATGTATATTATAAATTTGATAGAAAATTGATGATAGAATATATAAATAAATACACAAAAAAGAATTATCCTGAAGAATTCATATATAAAATTACTGAAAGATGGGCTAACTGTGTACCAGATAAAATAGATGATAATATAATAAGAATGTTAGAATATTTACAAAATAAATATGAAATGGTAATTTTAACAGATTGGTATGGAGACCAACAAGAAAAAAGATTAGAAAAGTTAGGAATTTTAAAATATTTTTCAGTTGTATATTCTGCAGAAAAAACAAAAAGGAAACCATTCAAAGAAGCGTTTATTCAGGCTATTGGAAATAATCAACCAGAAGAATGCATAATGATTGGAGATAATTTAGAAAGAGATATACAAGGAGCACTAAATGCCGGGCTTCAAGCAATTTGGTATAATCCTAATAATAAAACAGAAACAGCAAAAGGTGTAAAATATTATACAATTTCAAAATTAGAAGAATTATTAAATATAATATGATTCACAAAAAATTCACAATAATTACATATAAAAAAGACACAGAGTCACTAAAATAATGACAATGTGTCGTTTTTTAAGATTTTTTAAGATCAAAAAATGAACATTGTACTGTATGTGGTACATGTTCAAAAGAATGTGTCAAAAAAGGGCGTCCCTTTTGACACAAAAAGAACTGTCCCCTTTGGACATGGGACAAAAGGAGGAAACATGTTAAAAGTACTAAAAAATTTAAAAGAATCATGGCTATCTGTTATTGTAATAGTAATTCTATTAATAGTTCAAGCAGCCTGTGATTTAACACTACCAGACTATACATCAAAAATAGTAAATATAGGTATACAAAATGGTGGTATAGAAGATGTTGCGCCAGAAATGATTAGAAAAAACACAATGGATAATCTATTGATTTTTACAGAAGATGATGAAACAATATTAGCATCATATGAAGAAATATCAAAAGAAAATTTAGAACAAAAAGAATATGAAAAATTAGTAAAAGAATATCCAGCTTTAGAAAATGAAACATTATATGAAATAAAAAAATTATCTGGTGAAGAAAAAGATAATTTAAATAGTGTAATGGCAAAACCTTTAATGATAGTAAGCTATTTAAATAATGAAGAAATGTCTTCACAAATTAAAGAACAAATGATAGCTCAATTACCAGCGAATATGGAAGAAACACAAAAAGTAGCTATGCAAAATATGAAATTAATTGATATTATTAAGCAAATGCCAGAAGAACAAGCAAATAGTATGCTTTCAAAAATAAACGAGCAATTAAATGAAATGCAAGATAGTATATTAGAACAAGCTGCAATTCAAGAAGTAAAAGAAGAATATAAAGCTATGGGAGTAGATACTGATAGCTTACAAAATAAATACATAATTATATCTGGATTAAAAATGCTTGGAATATCTTTAATTATAATGATTTCAGCAATATCAATTATGTTATTATCTTCAATAGTTGGAGCAAAACTTGGAAAGAATTTAAGAGAAAAAGTATTTAAGAAAGTATTAAGTTTTTCAAATAAAGAATTTTCAGAATATAGCACTGCATCATTAATAACACGTTCAACAAATGATATACAACAAATTCAAGGACTAATTGGAATGTTATTTAGAGTAGTTGTATATGCGCCAATAATAGGAATTGGTGGATTTTTAAGAGTGTTAGAACAAAGCAATAATTCTATGGCATGGATTATAGGTGCTGCTATTGTAGCAATATTATTTGTAGTTATAACATTATTTATAATTGCAATGCCAAAATTTAAAAAGTTACAAGATTTAATTGATAAAGTAAACTTAGTAGCAAGAGAAATTTTGACAGGATTACCAGTAATAAGAGCATTTAATACAGAGAAAAAAGAAGAAAAAAGATTTGACACAGCTAATATTGACTTAACAAAAACAAACTTATTTGTAAATAGAGCAATGAGCTTTATGATGCCTATATTAATGTTGATTATGAATAGTATATCAT
>CAKPQY010000015.1 GCA_934179885.1 uncultured Clostridia bacterium | reverse complement strand
TTTATTTTATTTATTTTTTATTTATTTTTTATTTATTTTTTAGTTATTTTTTATTTATTTTTTATTTATTTTTTATTTATTTTTTATTTATTTTTTATTTATTTTTATTTAATTTATTTTTATTTAATTTATTTTTATTTAATTTATTTTTATTTAATTTTAAAATTGAAAGGAGCTTTTATGATTAATTTTAATAAAAAAATTTTTTATATTATATTTATTTTAATATTTTCAACTATTATATTTTTTATGCTAGATAATTTTTGTTTTGCCTTAGGTGAACCAAAACTTGTTACAAAAATTAATTCAGCTTTTGAAAATATAGAAAGTTGGATTTTAAAACTTTCAACTCCAGCAGCTGCTGTTGCAGTAGGAACTGGTGTATTTATGAAAAAATTTAGTTTTGGTGATGAAGAAAGAATACGAACAGGTAAAAAAATCATTAAAGGATCTTTATTTTCATATGCCTTTATCCTTGCAATAGATTTAATTTTATCAGCAATAAAATCATTAGTCGGTTAGGAGGAAAATTGGAAGAAACAAATATAACTCAAATTATAATTGATACAATAAATACTATTTTAGGCAATTTATTTAGTTCAATTGATAACAATTTATATTCTTTATTAGATGATATAACTTTTATTAGTTCCGATATTTTAAATGACAAAAATTTTGAAAATATTTTTGGAACATCTACATCTAATGGAATTTTATTAATTGCAAATTCTTTGCTTTTGGGAATAATTCTATATTTCGCATTAAGGTATTTACTTTCACATTTTACTTATTCTCAAATTGAAAGTCCTCATAGTTTTTTAATAAAATTAATTATTTGTGGAATTTGTATGAATTTTTCATATTTTTTATTATCACAATTTTTAGATTTATTTTCAAATATTTCTTTAGCTATTAGAGATTTGGGAGAAACTTTATTTAATAAAAATATCTGTTTTTCAGAATTAATTTTAGATATAAATACGAATGTTTCTGTTGATACATCTTCTATTAATATTTTCTCTTTAGATGGTTTAATTAAAAGTTTAATTTCTTTTTCTTTATTAAATTTAGTTTTTTCTTATTCTTTTAGATATGTTTTAATAAAAGTTTTTGTTTTAATTACACCTTTTGCAATTTTGTCAAATTCTTTAAATTCCACTTCTTGGTTTTTTAAATCATGGTTTAGAAATTTATTTTCTTTATTATTTATTCAAATTGTAGTTTCAATTGTTTTATTAATATTATTTTCAATTGATTATTCTCCTTCTAATCTTTTTTCTAAATTTATTTATATTGGTGGTCTTTATGCTTTAATAAAATCAAATTCTTTTGTTAGAGAATTTATAGGTGGAGTTTCCACAGATTTTTCACAAAATGTGGGTAACTTTTCAAAATTTTTAAAATAATTTAATAATTATTTTTTTAATTAATTTTATTCTTTATTTTATTTTTTATTATTTTTATTTTATTTTTTATTTTATTTTTTATTTTATTTTTATTTTATTTTTTATTTTATTTTTTATTTTATTTTTTTATTTGGAGGTTATTTATGAAATTTATTTTTCCTCAAAATTATAATTTTAAAAATAAATTATTTGGAACAATTGACTATAGTACTATTATTTTAAATTTAATTTGGGATTTATTTGTTTTTATTTTTGTTAATTTTTTTAATAATTTAAATATTAAAATATTTTTATTTTTTGTTCTTTGTTTTCCTTTGCTATTATTTAGCTTTTCAGGTTTTAATGGTGAAAATATAATTTATGTTATGACATATATATTTAAATTTTTATTTAAACAAAAATTATTATTTTTCCAGAAAAATAACTTTTAATAAAAATTCCTTGAATTTTTTGTCTAAAAAAGTTATAATTGGTATTACAAATTGTACATTAATTTGTAAATCATTTATTTAAATGGAGGCTTTTTAAAATGAAACTAGAACAAAACGAAAAACAACTATTATTTTCAGAAACAGTAATACCAGATATATTTTTTGCAGAACATCTATCTCAAATACCTGGTGATTATTTAAAAATTTATTTGTATTTAATATTTCTTTCAAAATATAAAAAAGATATTAAAATAAATGATTTATCAAAAAAGTTATCTTTGCCTGTAAAAACTATAAATGATGGTTTAAAATTTTTAGAAGATAATAATTTAGTCTTGAAAAAAACAACTGGATTTATAATTACAGATTTACAAGAATTAACTTTAAACAATTTGTATAAACCAAATCTTACTCAATCTAAGGAAAAAATTGAGCAAACATCTAAAAATCAGTCAAGAGCAAGGGCTATTGAACATATAAACAATATGTACTTTCAAGGTATTATGGGTCCTTCGTGGTATAATGATATTGACTTATGGTTTAGAAAATATAATTTTGATGAGCAAGTTATGATTAGTTTATTTAATTATTGTTACAATCGTTCTGCACTACATAAGAATTATGTTCAAACTGTTGCAGAAGCTTGGCATGCTAATAAAGTTCAAACTTACAATGATTTAGACTTATATTACCAAAAACAAGAAAAATTAAATAAAATAAAAAATACCATTGCAAAAAAACTTGGAAAACACAATGGCTTAACTCAATATGAAGAGGCTTATATTGAAAATTGGGTTTTAGATTTTGGGTATGATATGGATATAATTGAAATTGCACTAAAAAGGACTACCTATAAACAAAATCCAACTTTTGAATATATAAATAATATAATTAGCGATTGGCATGAAAGAAATCTAAAAACTCCTGACCAAATAAATGCATTTTTAGAACAACGTAAAAAGCAAAATAAAGATTTAAAGGAAATGAAAAGTAACGTTTCAAAAGCTAATAAGGCTAATTATGAGCAAAGACAATATAATAATTTAGACTTTTTATATGCAAATAATAATATAGAAGGAGATAATTAATGTCAAATGAAGTTTTGAATTCTTTATTAAAAGAATATGAACAAAAAAAATTAAATGCTGAATTAGATTTAGATAGAAGAAAACAGAATTTATATAAGCTAATTCCACGTCTTGAAGAAATTGATAATGAATTAAATAATTTTGCAATTAATACAGCAAAAAATATATTAAATAATTCTTCAAACTCTTCTACTGTTGAAAATCTTAAACAAAGAATTTCAGATTTAAAAAAAGAAAAAGAATTAATTTTATTACAAAATAATTATAGTTTCGATTATTTAAAGCCTTTTTATGAATGCAAAATTTGTAATGATACAGGATTTATTTTAGATAATAATTATAAAACTACAATGTGTAATTGTTTAAAACAAAAATTATTAGATATTTCTTTTAATAAATCTAATATGTCTAATTTGAAAAAAGAAAATTTTAATAATTTTAATGAATTGATTTTTTCTGATGAAGTTGATTTAGCAAAATATAGATTTAATATTTCTCCTAGAAAAAATATTTCTAATATTAAAAATAAATGTATAGAGTTTGTTAATAATTTTGAAAATCCAGATTATAAAAATTTATTATTTGTTGGTTCTACTGGTTTACGGTAAGACATTTATGTCAAATTGTATTGCTGCAGAATTACTAAAAAAAGGTAAAACTGTAATTTATCAAACAGCTCCTGTTTTGCTTGAAACCGTAATAGATTACAAAATGAATAAACAAAAAAATTTGGATAATAATTTCTATCAATCTGTGTTAGATTGTGATTTATTAATAATTGATGATTTAGGAACTGAGAGTTTAAATAGTATGAAATTGAGTGAGCTATTTACTATTTTAAATACTAGAATTTTAAATTTAAATAATAAAATTACTAAAACTATTATTTCTACTAATTTGAATATTAATGATATTTTTAAAAATTATGAAGAACGTATTGGTTCTCGAATTGCTGGTTATTATGATATTTATTATTTCTTTGGTGAAGATTTACGTTTTAAAAAATAAGGGATTAAGTGACTATCACTCAATCCCTCTTTTTTTATTCAACTGTATCTTTCATATCTGGTGTTAAAGTTTCTATACTAACAACCTTTCCACCATCATTTGTTCTCATTAAAGTAACACCTTGTGTTGATCTTCCAAGAACGCTAATATCTTTAACTTCAAGTCTTATAATTGTTCCTGTATCTGTAATTAACATTACATCATCTTCTTCAGTTGCAATTCTTGCTCCAACTAGTTTTCCTGTTTTAGGTGTAATTTTATAAGTAATAACACCTTTTCCACCTCTTATTTGTACTCTGTATTCATCTAATTCTGTTCTTTTACCAAATCCATTTTCAGTTATAGCAAGAAGTGTTGCACCTTTTCCACCGGCAATTACAGATTCCATACCAATTACTTCATCGCCTTCATCTAGTCTTATACCTATAACACCTTGTGATACTCTTCCTATTGGTCTTACTTCTTTTTCATCAAATGTTATACACATACCTTCTCTTGTTACAAGTACAACATTATCTTCTCCATCTGTAAGTCTTACGGTAATAAGTTCGTCGTCTTCTTTAAGTGTTATTCCTTGTAATCCTGTTCTTCTTGCAGAATTATATTCTGTAAGTGCTGTCTTTTTAATTAGACCATTTTTTGTTGCCATTAATAAATATTTTCCTTCTGCAAAGTTTTGAATTGGTATAACAGCTGATACTTTTTCTCCTGCGTCTAAACTTAATAAATTAACTATTGCTGTTCCTCTTGCAGTTCTTCCTGCTTCTGGAATTTCAAATCCTCTTAATTTATATAGTTTTCCTTTATTTGTGAAGAATAATATTGTATCATGAGTTGAAGCTGTAAATATTTGTTTTACAAAATCTTCTTCTCTTGTTGCTATTCCTGTAATACCTTTTCCGCCTCTTCTTTGGCTCTTATATGTATCTATTGGCATTCTTTTGATATATCCAAAATGTGTTAATGCTACTACAGTTTGTTCTTCTTTAATTAGGTCTTCTGCATTAAATTCACCTGCTGTTGGTATTATTTTTGTTAATCTGTCATCACCATATTTATCTTTTATTTCTAGCAATTCATCTTTTATAATAGTATATACTAATGTTTCGCTTGAAAGTACATCTTTTAAATATGCTATTAATTTCATTAATTCATTGTATTCTTCATCTAGTTTTTCTCTTTGTAATCCTGATAAACGTTTTAATTGCATATCTAGAATTGCTTGTGCTTGTATTTCAGATAGTCCAAATCTTTCCATTAATCTTTCTTTTGGATTATCATATGAAGAACGTATAATGTTTATTACTTCATCTATATTGTCTAATGCGATTTTTAAACCTTCTAAAATGTGAGCTCTTGCTAGGGCTTTATCTAATTCGAATTTTGACCTTCTTAAGATTACATCTTTTCTGTGATTTATGAACACATCTAAGCATTGTCTTAATGTTAATATTTTTGGTTCTCCATTAACTAATGCAAGCATTATTGCTCCAAATGTTTCTTGCATTTGAGTATGTTTGTATAATTGATTTAGAATAACTTGTGCTCTTGCATCTCTTTTTAATTCTACAACAACTCTTGTTTTTTCTTTTCTATCAGATTCATCTCTTACTTCTGAAATTCCATCTATTTTCTTTTCTTTTGATAAATCAGCTATTGTTTTTACAAGTTTTGCTTTGTTAACTTGATATGGTAAAGAAGTAATAATTATTCTTTGTCTATTTCCGCTCATCTCTTCGATTTCAGCTTCTGCTCTCATTGTGATTTTTCCTCTACCTGTTGTGTATGCTTCTTTTATTCCTTCTGTTCCTAAAATTGTAGCTCCTGTTGGGAAATCTGGTCCTTTTATTACTTCCATTAATTCTTCTATTGTTGTTTCAGGATTATCAATAACTTTTATAATTCCATCTATTACTTCTGATAGGTTATGTGGTGGTATATTTGTTGCCATACCTACGGCTATACCTGAAGAACCATTTACTAATAATGCTGGTATTCTTGCTGGTAAAACTGTTGGTTCTTGTAATCTATCATCATAGTTTGGCATAAAGTTAACTGTATTTTTTTCAATATCCGTAAGCATTAGCTCTGATATTCTTGACATTCTTGCTTCAGTGTACCTCATAGCAGCTGGGCTATCGCCATCTACTGAACCGAAGTTACCATGTCCATCAACTAGTGGATATCTCATTGTAAAGTCTTGTGCTAATCTTACCATTGCATCATAAACTGAACTATCACCATGTGGATGGTAACGTCCTAAAACAGAACCTACTGTGTTTGCACATTTACGGTATGCTTTGTCTGATGTAATTCCATCTTCATGCATTGCATATAATATTCTTCTATGTACTGGTTTTAAACCATCTCTAACATCTGGAAGTGCACGAGATACAATAACACTCATTGCATAGTCGATGTATGCTGTTCTCATCTCTTTGTCTATATCTCTTTCGATTATTTTTCCGTCTCTTCTTTGTGGTGTTTCTTCCATTATTTTTCCCTCTTTTCATTGTTTTTATTTTAATGGCTAATGCCATTTAAAAAACATTAATTTAGTCTTTTTTGTACATTTGTATTATACTAAACCATGCTTAAATTTGCAAGAGATTTTGACAAAAAAGTGCTAAAAAACATAGGGAAATCTAATGTTTTGGGGTAATTCTTTTCTTCCTAGTGTTTTATGTTACTAATTTGATTTTTTGCAGTCTATTATTAGGTTTACTCCGTCTTTAAATCCTTGTTCATACATTGCTTTCATTATTATTGAATTTTTTATGCTGTTATTTTCTTCTATGTCTTTTAATAATTGTTCTATTTGTTTTCTTGTTAAATTTTCTTTTATTTCATCTATTATTTTGTTTTCTTTTATGTCTTTGAATTTGTATTTATTTTCTTTTATTTTTTGTACTATTATTTTGTCTAACATTTCATATTTTGTTTCAAATAAAATCTCTATTGTATTTTCTATTTTTGTTTTATTCATATAATCACTTCTTTCTTTATTATTTTTCCTTTGCTTGTTATTTTTATACTATTTTTATTTTATTTATTAGGTTTTGTCAATTTTGTTTTTGATATAAATATTTACCTGTTCCTTTTATTTCGTATTTTTTCTTTTTTATTATACCTTTTTTATTGTTTTTGTTACAATTTCCATTTTTGAATTTAAATATCCTTCTATAAAAATATTATCATCTTTATTTAATTTACTATAGCTATAATCCGCAAGTTCATTATAACATTTTATTTTCACTATTGATTTATTTAGTAATTCTACTTTAAACATTGCTATTGATGTATTTTTACTTTTTATTATAAATTTAAATTCTATTTCACTTACTATCTTCCCTAATATAAATATTATATTCATTTAGTTAGTCTCTCCTTAAAAATATTATTGAAACAGATTTATTTTTAAATTAATAATTCCGTTTTTCGTACAATTTATATATTCAATAAAATAATTTTATAAACTATTGAATTTACTAATACAAATTATACTGATGCATTTTTACCTGTTATTTTAATATCTTTTGATATTACTCAGGAAGGAATAAATCTCTTTAATACTAATATTTTTACTGTATATATTCCTTAAAATATATAATCTGAAATAATATTAGAGTGGTCTGAAGCCAATGTTATCGTTGCTATTAGAAGTGCTATTGTTGTTGCGATTGCTCGTGTAATTGTTGCTGTTGTTGTAGTTGCCTCCTCTATTGACACAAGGATTGCTGGAATTGCTATAGGTTTTCGATTTATCCCTAATTTTATGTTCTTATTTTTTATTCAAAATAGAATAATGTATTTTCTAAATTTTTTGTATCTGCATATTTTATATATCCAAGATGTCCTGCTAAATATTTTTGAGCTTTTTTACTTGTAGTTTCTTCTAATTTTATTTTTTCTTTTAATTTTTTAACTTTTTTCTTTAATTTTCTTTTTCCTTTATCTCTTATTTTTAACCTATATTCATTTATTTTATATCCACAAAAATTTACTCCTTGTTTATTTTTAAAAATTTGTGTTTTTTTATTTAATTCTAATTGTAAATTTTATTTTAAAAAATTTGTTATTTCTTTTAATGCAATTTTTGCTTCTTGTTTTGTTTTTACAATTACAATACTATCATCTAAGTATCTACAATAATATTTTATATGCAATTTATGTTTTATAAATTGGTCTATTTTATTTAAATATATATTTGCAAACATTTGTGACGTGTAATTTCCAATTTCCAAACCTTTTTCTCTTTTTTGTGAATATAAAACTTCGTTTATTAACCATAATATTTTTTTATCTTTTATTTTTTTGCTTATTATTTTTAATAATATTTCTTTATTTATATTATCAAAATATTTTGCTACATCCATTTTTAATATATAATATTCTTCCCATATTCTAGTACAATGTTTCATTGTTTCTTGTACATATAAACATGCCTTATGCATTCCTTTATTTTTTAGGCAAGCAAATGATGTATTTATAAATTGTGGTACAAATGCTGGCTCTAAAAAATTATCTACTAACCATCTATGAACTATTCTGTCTATATATCTTGACTTTTCTATTTTTCTTAGTTTAGGTTCTGTTACATAAAATGTAGTATATCCTCCATGTTTATATTTTTGTGTTTTTAATTGTTCTAAAAGCCACATTATATATTCTTCTTGTTTTAAATTAAATTCTATTATTTCTTTTCTATATCCTTTTCCTTTTTTGGACTTCATGTGTGCTTCCATTAATTTTTCATATGTTAGATAATAATCAAATTTATTTCGTATTGTTTTTGGCATAATATTTAAATAATCCTCCAAGTATTTTTCCTATTTCATATATTTGTTCCATTGCAATTTTAAATTTTCTTTCATCTATCCATTTATTATTTTTTATTATTCTTAAATAAATTCTTTGTGTGTTTAGTTCTGCATCTATTTTATTTAATATATCTATGCATTGGCTTTTTTCTATTTTGCTTAAATACATTATATTTCTTAACATTTCATACATACTTACTTTATATTCGTTTCCTATATTAAATTTTTCCGTTCGTGGTAATTTTATAATTATTTGTAATATATATTCTATATATTTTTCAGTTTTTGGTATTAATTGTAATTTATTTTCTTTTTCCGTTTTTTTATCCATATTGTTTTCCTTTTTTGTTCTTTATTTTCATTTAATTTTTCAAATTCTTCTTCATATAAATTTGCTACTGCTTGTATGTATTTATCATTTTTCTTATACATTTTTACTGTGTTTGAACAAATATAACAATTTAATTTTTCTTCTGTTATATTATTTAATTTAGTTCCGTTAAATTCATTTAATATTTTTAATTTTGATGTATTGCTTTCATAATTATAAACTATGTATGAATATCCTTTTTCTCTTATTTGTTTTGTGTAATTTTCTAATGAATTTATTGGAAATCCTACTTTGCATATTTCTGTTTCCATGCAATTTACTTTTAAATCTAATATGTTATGTAGTAAAACTGCATCTTTTCCTCTTGCTATATAAAATGCTCCTGAATTTATTAATACTATTTTTCCTTTATTTTTATTTTGTAATAATTCTATCATTTTACCAAAACTCATATGGTGGCTCCTTTTCTTTTTATTTTT
>CAKPQY010000014.1 GCA_934179885.1 uncultured Clostridia bacterium | reverse complement strand
AAGATGAAGCGGATTTTAGCAAGCCAGTATTATTTAACAACTGTGCAAACCCAATAACACTAAGTTACATTAATCAAAATATAAAAACAGATTATACGATGACAGACACACAAAATCCAATAACATACAATGGAAAGCTTTTAAAAAGATGCGGAGTTTCAATACAAACAATAGAAACATCAGTATCATTTGATATAGAAATAGAAAACAACAAAAATCAAAAATTTAGAACAACAGTATATTTTGATATACCATATGAAAATGAAGAAAAATCAATATATGATGGAAGTATAACATTAAAACAAGATACAAATTTTAAATTTTATAGATATGAATAAATGTACATTTAGGGACGTTTCTCAAATGGACATCTGTTACAAAATGGACATGGAGTAGAGAGGTGTAAAAATGAGTAAAGAATTACCAATTGCAGAGCAATTAAAAGAAAAATATCACAAATGCGAAGAAGTAACAAACTTTAAAGAAATGCTAGACAGATCAGCAACAATATTTAAAACAAGAACAGCATTTAAATTAAAAGACGAAAACGGAAACATCTATAACAAAACATATGAAGAATTAAGAAAAGATGTTGCAGCATTAGGAATAAGCTTAATAGAAGCAGGACTTTTAAATAAGAGAATTGCAGTTATAGGAAAAAATTCATATAAATGGGCAATATCATATTTAGCAGCATCAATAGTAGGAATAGTTGTACCAATTGACAAAGAATTGCATTCAGATGATGTAATAAATTTTATGAATGTTTCTAAAAGTGAATGTATTTTAGGTGACAATAAAAATTTAAAACAAATAATAGAAAACATAGAAAAACTTGAAAATAAGAAAACAATATTTATCGATTTTGATAGAAAAATACAAGAAGATAATTTTGAATCATTTAAAATACAAATGGAAAATGGACAAAACCTACTAGAAGAAGGAGATAGAAGATTTGATGAAATAAAAGTAAATCCAGATGAAATGAGAATATTATTATTTACATCAGGAACAACAGGAAATGCAAAAGGAGTATGTTTATCACAAAGAAATATTTGCTCAAACCTTTTATCAACATATGGAATAGTAAAAGTAAAAAGAAGTGATTTATTTTTCTCAGTATTACCAATACATCACACATATGAATGTACATTAGGATTTTTGTTACCACTATATAGTGGAGCAAGTATATGCTATTGTGATGGATTAAGATATATAACAAGCAATATGATGGAATATCATCCATCAGTAATATTATGTGTGCCATTGCTTTTGGAAAAGATGTATCAAAAAATAATGAAAAACATGCAAAAATCATTACCTAAAAAATATACAGAAAATTTAAAAGATGGTGAAAATGTAATTGATAAATTACCATTTTACTTAAAAGCAATAGTAAAAAGAAAAGTAAAAAATACATTAGGTGGAAGATTAAGAGTATTTATTGTTGGAGCAGCTGCTGTTAACCCAGAAATATCAGATACATTTGATAAATTAGGCTTAAATTCATTACAAGGATATGGATTAACTGAATGTGCACCACTTGTTGCAGGAAACACAGATTTCTTTAAAAGAAATGACAGTGCAGGTTTGCCAATACCAAATGTTGAATATAAAATTGATAATCCAAATGATGAGGGCGTAGGAGAGATAATTGTAAAAGGTCCAAATGTAATGCTTGGATATTACAATATGCCAGAAGAAACAGAAAAAGTCTTGAAAGACGGTTGGTTCCACACAGGAGATTTAGGTAAAATTGATGAAAATGGATTTTTATATATTACAGGTAGATGTAAGAGTGTAATAGTAACAAAAAATGGTAAGAATATATATCCAGAAGAAATTGAATCTTATTTAAATGATAGTCCATTAATTTCTGAAGCTTTAGTGTTAGGAGTTCAAAAAGAAAATGATGATGAAATATATGTAAATGCTCAAATTTTTCCTAATATAGAAGCAATTACAGAGTATTTAAAAGGAACAGTTCCAACAAAAGAAGAGATTAAGAAAATAATGTCTGATGTAGTTAGCAATGTTAATAGCAAAATTCCAAATTATAAACATATTAAGAATTTTGTTATTAGAGATAAAGAATTTGAAAAAACGACGACTCAAAAAATAAAAAGATATGGAGATAATGTAAATAATAAAAAGAGGGATTAAGGGGCCACGCTCTAAATCCCTCTTTATCTTTTGTTATATTATTTGTCTAAAAGTTTATATATAACAAATTTATGTAATGACGAATGTAACTGAAATAATTATAGAAATTATTAATTGATTTTATGGAAAGAGTTCATGAGCGTAGCGAAATGTAAGAGAGCTATAAAATCAATTTAGAATTTCTTAATTATGTAAGGAAACCGAGGAATGAAATAAATTTATTATATATAAACTTTTAAAAATATAAATACAAAAAGGGGATTTTGAGTACTAGACTCTTAATCCCCTTTTTCCATTTCTTCTTCATCTTTAATCTTATTCTTAGCATCAACAAAATCAGTTAATATAGTTTTAATTACAACAGCAATTGGAACAGCTAAAAACATTCCAATAATTCCAAAATAAGCTCCACCAATACTAATTGAAAACAATACAAGTAAAGGACTAGTTTTTAGTGAAGAACCTAATATTTTAGGATTTATAATATTTGCATCAATTTGTTGTAATATTATTACAACTATTGCCATAGCTAACGCTTTACCAAATCCACCAGTAATTAATGTTACAATAACACCCCAAAAAACAGCTACTATTGCTCCAATATATGGTATCATATTAAATAATCCAATTATAAATCCTAATAGCGGTGCATATTTTACTTTTAATATCAACATAGCTAAAGTAGTTAAAATGCCTACAATTAGAGCATCGAATAATTGACTTGTTATAAAAGTAAAAAACACTTCATTTGCTTTAGTAAAATATTTATTAGCAGTCTCATATGTATCTTTCTTAAATACTGCTCTTGCAAATCTTCTCAAAGCTTTTACTATTGAACTTCTTTGTAATAAAATATATACAGATACAACTATAGATACAAAAATATCAAATATTCCCGAAAATACATTTATAATGTTTTTAGCATATTCAATAATTTTATCATTATTAATACTTAAAAACTGTTTTATATCAATATTTGTTAATTCTGACATTTTTTCTTTTAGCATATCACTTTTTAGTATTGAATCTTCTGGTAATTCAGCATATTTATTAACTAATGTATCATAATAAGTTGGAATATTACTAACTAATTCAACTATACTATCCCTTAGTATTGGGAAAATACAGTTTATAATTATTATTACTATTAAAATAAACATTATATATGTAGATATAACAGATATTCCTCTCGCTTTTTTTGATATTATTTTAAATTTTGATTTTTTTAATACATTTTCAATTTTTCTACATGGTATAAATAAAATATATGCTATTAATAATCCTATTAAAAATGGCTTTAATATTGTAAGTAAAGTTCCAAACCATGCTTGTATACTTGTAAAATTATCTAACATTTTATATACAATTACTACTATTATGGCAATTACTAGCCATGACATTCTTTTTTTCCATCCTTGTTTAATTTCTTCCATGCTTTTTCTCCTTACAATTTTATTTCTAATCCAACTGGGCAATGGTCACTTCCCATTACTTCTGGATATATTGTGGCTTCTTTTACTTTATTTTCAATGTCCTTAGAAACTATAAAATAATCTATTCTCCAGCCCACATTTTTTTCTCTTGCATGCCCCATGTATGACCACCAACTATATGCATTTTCTTTATCTGGATACAAATATCTAAATGTATCTACAAATCCCGCATCTAGTAATTCTGTCATTTTGTTTCTTTCTTCATCTGTAAATCCTGCATTTCCTCTGTTAGTTTTTGGATTTTTTAAATCTATTTCTTTATGTGCTACGTTTAAATCTCCACACATGATAACTGATTTGCTTTCATTTAGTCTTAATAAATATTTTCTTATTTCATCTTCCCAAATTTGTCTATATTCTAGCCTTTCTAGTTCTCTTTTAGAATTTGGTGTATAAATATCTACCATATAGAATTTTTCAAATTCTAGTGTTATAACTCTTCCTTCTTTATCATGTTCTTCAATTCCAATTCCATAAGTTACTTTTTTAGGCTTTATTTTAGTAAAAATAGCTGTTCCTGAATATCCCTTTTTCTCTGCACTATTCCAATAGCTTGTATATCCATCAAACTCTAATTCTACTTGACCTGGTTGACATTTTGTTTCTTGTATACAAAATATATCTGCATCAATTTCTTTAAAAAAGTTTTCAAATCCTTTTGTCAAACATGCTCTTATTCCATTTACATTCCATGATATTAATTTCATTTTATATACCTTTCACTTCACATATTATAATATAACACCATTGTACTACATTTGTTTAAAAATAGCAATACAAAACAAAAAGGAACTCCTTCAATAGGAATTCCTAATTAATTTTTAAATCATATGTTATTGATTAACAACACTTACTGGTAAATATCTTACACCCCAAGCTAAAGCTTCTGCATGTGAATTTACATATAAGTCTATTTTATTACCAGTTATGGCTCCACCTCTGTCTTCAACAGTATAAATATGTCCATTTATATTTAACTTAGTTCCGAATGCAAATTTAGAAGATGCCGCAACTGTTCTTCCTGCTGTTGCTTTTGTACCCATTGCAGTAATACCGTTTGTTTTACCACAACATTTAGCACATGAACAATAAGCTGTTATTTTATATATTTGTCCACTTGCATTTGCTGATACTGTTGTACTTGGTGTTGTTCTTGATGTTGTTCCTGATCTTGATGTTACAACTTTATTTACTTGTACAATTTTGTTTACTGGTTCTTTAATTATCTTTTCAGATAATTGTATTTTTTCAATTTCTACTTCGTTTTGATATTTAATTTTATAAGTTACTTCTTTTAATCCGTTTTTTCCTTGTTGTAAAACTTTATTTGTTGTATCTGTACTTGTTCCTGCTGTGTTTTTTGTTATTGTTTCATAAGGTATTTCAACTTGTTCTGTAACTATTTTTTCTGTAATTGGTGCATAATTATTTAATAATTCGTCTAATGTAGTTTGAACACCTTCTTCAGAAACTTTAGCTATTTGAACTTCATTGTAAGACTTATCAACAATTTTTATAACAGCTCCTGCTGTTATTTCTTCGTTAGAATCTGGTATTGTTTTTTGATTTTCATCTAACATTATATTATTTTCATTTAATATTTCACTAATTGTAGATTTCGCTGTTAAAACAGTTAATTCATATCCATTTTGTAGTACAATTTTAACATCTTTTAAATTTGTACTAACTGCCATAACGCCTATTCCTGAAATCAATATTAATATTATACTAACACATATGATTTTCATAATAGAAATTGAAGCTTTTTCTTCTTTTTTCATAAATTTATAATACCTCCTTTTGGCATCACTTCCAATTATACTACTTTTTTTAATATTTGTCAAATTTGTCCAAACCTACGGCTATAAATGTTTCATTATATTATATGCTGAAAGTATTGAAAATAGCACTAAAAAAAAATCAAAAAAATTTTAAAAAAGCTGTAATTTAAAATTAAAAAAACTATTGTTAAAAATTAAAATTTATGTTATTATCTATTTATATAATGTATATAATAAAAAAAGGAGGAACAAATTATGGGATGGATTATATTAGCAATAGTAGTAATATTAGTAATCGCCATCATATCAATGTACAACAGTTTAGTATCTTCTAGAATAAAAGTAGATAATGCTTGGAGTCAAATTGATGTGCAATTACAAAGAAGATTTGATTTAATTCCAAATTTTGTTGAAACAGTAAAAGGATATGTATCACATGAATCAGAAACATTTGAAAAAATAGCTAAATTAAGAACTTCATGGGCAAATGCTGGAACAGTTGCAGAAAAAGCTGATTTAGACAATCAACTTTCAGGAGCATTAAAAACAATAATGGCTGTTTCTGAAAACTATCCAGAATTAAAAGCAAATCAAAATTTTTCAGAATTATCAGAAGAATTAAGAAATACAGAAAATAAAATTTCTTTTTCTAGACAATTCTACAATGACACAGTAACAATGTATAACGAAAAATTACAAATTTTCCCTTCAAACATTATAGCAAATATGTTTAATTTTAAACCTCGTGAATTATTTAAAACAGATAATGATGAAGCTAGAAAAAATGTAAAAGTAGACTTTGGAAAAAATGCATAAGATGTAAAAAAGGGGTTGTCAATATTGACGCCCCTTTTTGACAAGAAAAGAGGAAAATATGTTCAAATCAAGTAAAAAAAATAAATTTGAATCTGGAATAATAGTATCAATTTTTATAATTGTAATTACTTTGATAGTTTACTACATTTGTAACGCTTTAGAATTAGGAAATTTATCAATAATAATTGCTTTAATATTTTCAATAGCAAGTGCTTGGGGTTCTTATTATTATAGTGACAAAATTGTATTAGCATCTTGTAAAGCAAGACCAGCAACAAAAGAAGAAGATTTAAAACTTGTTAATATATTAGATGCTTTAATGGTAACAGCTGGATTACCAAAAAAACCTGATTTATATGTTGTAGAAGATAATCAACCAAATGCATTTGCTACTGGAAGAAATCCAGAGCATGCTGTAATATGTGTAACAACAGGCTTATTAGAAAAATTAGATTACTACGAATTAGAAGGAGTTATAGCTCATGAAATGAGTCATATAAAAAATTATGATATTTTATTAAGCACAGTTGTTTCTGTATTTGTTGGTTTTATAGTAATGTTATCAGATATGTTTTCTAGAGCTCTTTTTTGGGGTGGTGCAAAAGATAGAGATAGTGATAGTAAGGCAAATGGATTTTTAATGCTACTAGGATTAGTATTTTTAATATTATCACCTATTTTTGGTTCTTTAATGCAACTTGCTCTTTCAAGAAAAAGAGAATTTTTAGCAGATAGTACAGCTGTTGAATTTACACGTAATCCTGATGGTTTAATATCTGCATTGCAAAAACTTGAAAATGACCCTAATGAGTTGGAAACTGCAAATTCTGCTACAGCAAATATGTATATTATAAATCCATTTAAGAAAAATGGTGAAAAGGGCAAAAAGAAAACTTCTAGTCTTTGGTCAACACATCCAAGTACTGAAGATAGAATAGAGGCTTTAAGAACAATAAAATAATAAGAAGAGCAAGAAATTGAATTTTTCTTGCTCTTTTATTTAACTTTTACTCTTCTAATCCAAAACTTACCCCAAGCGCATTATTTATTTTATTTATAATGTTTTCATCTTCTATATGCCCTATTTTCTCTTTTAATCTGCTTTTATCTATTGTTCTAATCTGCTCTGCTAATACTACAGAATTATTTTTTAATCCACATTCTTTTGAATCTATTTCTATATGTGTTGGTAGTTTTGTTTTGTTCGTTTGTGATGTTATAGCTGCAGCAATTACTGTTGGGCTATATTTGTTTCCCATATCATTTTGTATTATCAAAACAGGTCTTATTCCTCCTTGTTCTGAACCAACAACTGGGCTTAAATCTGCATAAAACATATCTCCTCTTTTTACTACCATAGTCTTCACTCCTAATATTGGTATATGTCAAGCATTGTTTTTTGTATTAGTTGTAAAGATAAATATTATATTCCTTTTGAAGTATCAAGTAATTTGAATGCATATATTTTATCATTTGCTACTTGATTTATATTTATCTCATTATATATTATGTAGATTATTATATTTTGGTTAGTATCTTTTATTTCCATTTTTGTTGGTTTTCCTGTTTCTTTTGATATATATAATGTTTCATATTTTTGATAATTGTTTTCTGTTTTTGCAGTTGTTTCCATTATTATTTGATTATTTTCTTCTTTAAATTTTGAGTTTGAATTATTTCTGTAATTTTCTATAAAGCTTATTAAGTCTAAATTATTTTGTGTTAAGTCTTGATAGTTTTCTATTATTTTTGTTAAGCTTAATTTTGTATTTTCTATTTTTAGATTATTTCCTTCTCTTATTATTTTTACTCCTTGTATGTTACTTGGTTCTAGTACTTCTTGTGTGTTGTTTTCTTTGTTTATGTATTCTTGTTTTATTTTATATTTGTTACTATTTTTGTTACTTTTTATTTCTACGTCTATTTGTGTTTCATACGAACTAATATTTAAAATGTAATCTACAATTTCTTGACTAGTACTATTGTTTCCAATTTTTGAAGTTTTAGCCGTATTTTTATTAATTTTTGTAAATATTGTTGTTATTATTGCTATTAGTATGATTATTACTGTTATTGTGATTATTTTTCTTTTGTTGTTGTTTTGTTGATAGTGTTTATGTATTTTTTCGTTTTTTAAGTTTTTTGTCATTTTAAAAAGCCTCCTAAAAATTATTCTTATTATAATTTTTATTCGGCTTATTGGGTTTTATACTCAAAAAATTCTTCTACTTTCTTAATTAATTCATCTTTATTTTCAATTTTATTTATCTCATTTCTAAATTCACTTGAATTTGGCATATTCTTAGTATACCAAGCAATATGTTTTCTCATTTCTCGAATAGCTGTTATTTCTTCTTTTTCTTGCAATTCTAGCTCTATATGTTTTTTTATTATCCTTAGTTTTTCTTTTTTTGATGTTTCTGGCAATTTTTCTCCTGTTTCTAAAAAATGTTTTACTCTCTCAAATATCCATGGATTTCCAAAAGTTCCTCTTCCTATCATTATTCCATCAACACCTGTATATTCAAACATTCTTAAAGCTGATTCTTCATCAACTACATCTCCATTTCCTATTACAGGAATTTTAACACTTTCTTTTACTTTTTTTATGATGTCTAAATCTACTTTTCCAGAATACATCTCTGTTCTAGTTCTTCCATGAATTGTAATGGCTGATACTCCGGCTTCTTCTGCCATTTTTGCAAAGTCAATTGCTACAATATGTTCGCAGTCCCAGCCTTTTCTTAATTTTAATGTTACAGGTTTAATTGAATTTTTTACAACTGATTTTATTACCTTTTCTGCTTTTTCTATGTCTAATAATAACTTGCTTCCATCACCATTTTTTACTACTTTAGGAGCTGGACAACCCATATTTATATCAACAATATCTGCTATATTACTTACATATTTAGCTGCAAATCCCATTGTCTCTTCATCACTACCAAATATTTGCATACTAATTGGTCTTTTTTCTCCTTCTGTGTTCATTAACAATTTTGTTTTTGAATCATCATAAAAAATAGCTTTGCCACTTACCATTTCAGTACATACAAGCCCAGGTTCAAATTCTTTACATATCTTACGAAAGCTTAAATCTGTTACACCTGCCATTGGTGCTAATATTAAATTCTTTTCTAATTCTACATTTCCTATTTTTAATTTTTTTAAATACATTTACTTCTCCTAAAAAATGGATTCTGTCAGGTCTTCAATCCTTTTTTTACTTATTAATTTATAGTTTATATTAAAATGAAGTAACGCGCAGTTTGGGAGGGTACAATTCATACAGATAAGCCAGATTAACTTTTCTAATTTTGAAATATTTCTGTATAATTCATATGATTAACCCGACCAGTAAGAAACGAAATTTTAATATATATAACTATA
>CAKPQY010000013.1 GCA_934179885.1 uncultured Clostridia bacterium | reverse complement strand
AAATAATACATCATATCCATTATTAAATAAAACTATTCAAAGTGCTTATGAGCCGGGTTCTATATTTAAAATGGTTACGGCAATAGCTGGTTTGGAGTCAGGCAATATTACTTTGACAGAGAAAATAAATGATACCGGAGTTTATGAAAAATATAACGGTTCTTGGAAATGCTGGTACTATACTGATTATCATAGAGGACATGGATATCTTGATGTACGTGGGGCTATAGAAAAATCATGTAACTTTTTCTTTATTGAAACAGCTAATAGAATGGGAATAGATACATTAGATAAATATGCAAAATATTTTGGATTAGGAATAAAAACAGGAATAGAATTACCGGAAGAAACTTCTGGAACATTAGCAAGCAAAGAATATGTTAAATCTATTAACAAAACATGGAACCCCGGAGATACATTAAATACATCAATTGGACAAGGATATAATAGATTTACACCATTGCAAATGACAAAATATATAAGTATGATAGCAAATGGCGGAAAAAATATAGATGTTAGTATAATAAAAACAATACAAAATCCAGATGGAACAGAAGTAGCTAAAGAAGAAATAGATAAGTTTGTAAATGAAAAATTAGGACTTACAAATGATGAACAAAATGATGATATTAATTTAAATAGTGAGTATATAAATGCTGTGAAAGAAGGAATGAAGTCAGTTACTAGTGGAGAATCTGGTACAGCTTATGTAAGATTTAAAGATTTTAAGATAGAAGTTGGCGGAAAAACTGGTTCAGCAGAGGCCGGACAAGATGCAAATGGAAATGATATAGTAAATGCTTGGTTTGCTGCTTTTGCTCCATATGATGACCCAGAAATAGCAGTTGTTGTTATGGTAGAAAACGGTGGTCATGGAAATTATACTGCGGAAGCTGTAAGAAATATAATGGCTGAATATTTTGGAATGAATACTCAAAATGTAACTGAAGATATGAAAGCAATTTCATATACTGAAAGTATACGATAAACGAAGCAAAGCGGTAAGATTTGACAGACAAAAAATTTGAAAAATTTTTTGGATGGCGATGAACGAAGCGAAGCGGTAAGATTTGGCAGACAAAAAATTTGAAAAATTTTTTGGATGGCGATGAACGAAGCGAAGCGGAGAGAAAGGATGTAGAAATGAATAATTGTATAAGTATTAATTTAAAAAAAGATCAAATAGTAATAAAAATTGCTGAAGACGCAGAACAAAAAAAGATTATGATAGCATTAAATAAAAAAATACCTGAATTAAAAAAATTATATAAAGATGAAAAAACACCTATAAAAATAGTAGGAAAAGTTTTAAAAAATAAAGAAATAGATGAAATACAAGAACTAATAAAAGAAAATATAGATGTAGATATAGAATTTGATATGCCAAAAAGTTTAGGACTTTCTAGCATAACGAGGACTTTTAAACAAGAGATTGCAATTTCTGAAACTAAGTTTCATAGAGGTTCTTTAAGGTCTGGACAGAAATTAGAGGTAGAGGGAAGTATTGTAATTTTAGGAGATGTAAATTCAGGTGCTGAAGTAATAGCATCAGATAATATCGTTGTTTTAGGAAATTTAAGAGGACTTGCACATGCGGGTGCTAAAGGAAATAAAAAAGCAATAATTTCTGCTGGAAATTTAGATGCTGTACAAATAAGAATTTCTAATATAGTAAAAGAAATAGACAGGGATAATGAGCCTGTACATATGCAAGCATATGTATATGTTGATGAAGACAAGATTATTATTGAATAATTTATATAATTTTAATTATGAAAATAGTAACAGAAATAAAATTATATATAATAGTTCATCATTTACTTCTTGTTGGTATAAAAAGAATAGTAAACCTAAAATGATTAAATCATCTAAATAAAGTTTAATACCAAATATTTCAAAAATAGCTTGGTCAGAAGATGAATATGATCTTGAATTGATAGTATTACTAATTGTTTTAGAATTAGTAACACTATCTTTTTCTTTTTCATCTTTTTCTTGACTTTGTGGTTGAGTTTTATTTGTGGCATCCTTGATATTAGGGGTATACCTATTATAATATCTATAATAAGGATTGCTGTAAGGATAGCCAAAGAATGGAAAGTTAAACATTATTATTGTTCTCCTTGTTATTATCTTTCATAATTTCAGCTATTTTTGCAACATTTAATAAATTCATATAATTATCTAATTGACCTTTTTTGCTATCACGTAAATATGGTTTTAAAGAATTGAGTAAATTTGCTCTTGGATCATCTTTCGAATTTTTTACTTTTCCTAAAACAGATGACATTTTCATAATAGTATTCATATCTATGCCGTTAAGGTCAAAATTATTTGTTCCTTGATTTTGATTATTGTTTTGAGTGCTGTTTTTATTGTAATTATTAGTTTCCTGAGTTTGATTATTGTTTCCTTGATTTGATAGCATTTTTGAGAAATTTTGTATCATTTCTGGAGATATGCTAGAAATTGCGTCTGAAATGTTTCCATTATCAACCATGTTTTTGATATTTTTCATTGTATTTTCATCAATATTCATATTATCCAATATTATCACCTCAATATAAATATATTAAAATAAAAATTATATATGTAATATATTCAAGTTTCTATATATTATATGAAATATAAATAAATTTGTTAATTAAAAGTAATAATTAAAATGTGTAAACTAAAAAATGCAAAAAAAATGAATAAAAAACAACTGAAAAGGTTGAAAAAATGGTTTTTTGGGTATATAATTTATGGTGGAAAAATTATGTAAAAAGATTATTTTTTTGGAGGTAATATTTATGAAACAAAAAATTTTACAAGTTATAACATCCTTGTTATTAATTATAACATTAACAATGGCAAATTTTTTATTGCTATGTGTAGATGTTGTATCTTATGCTGCAGAAGAGATAACTGCAGATAAAAGTACAAACCATAAAAATATAGAATTTATGGCATATTTTAAGGATGAAAAAGGTAATAAGATTACAGAGATGGACGCGTATACCAATACTGATAATTTAAAACTATATTTTAAAATATCTGTAAAACAAGAAGGATATTTTAATGGGAATATAGTTTTAAGTGATGCCAATTTCAAACTTAAAACAGATATCCTAAGTGATGGAATAAGTAAAATAGAAAATAATGTTATATATTTAAATCAAATAAATGCCGGAGAAAGTGAAGAAGTGGAAACAGGAATAGAATTATTAAAAGATGAGCAATTTGATTTGGATTTAATAAACATGGAAAGTAAAATCTCTTTAGCAGGTATTTATAGAGATAGTACTCAAAAAGATATTTCTATAAAAGCTGAAAGAAATGTTACTTTAAATTTTGTTAGCCCATATACTGTTGCAGAGGAAAGTATAGTATTATCACAAGAAGTTATAACTAATAAAATTCTTAAATTCAACGGAGAAGATAAAAGAGTTATACAAATTCAAGTGAATTCTGGATTAAATAATAATCTATTTCCAATAAGCAAAACTATAGTTAATATTAAAGCTCCTAAAATTTCAGATACATATCCTGAAGAAGTGATGGTTAATTCAAATGATATTTTAGCAACAAATGGGAAAGGACTATCACAAGATAATTGGAATTATAATAATAAAACAGGAATAATTAATATCAATATAGAAAACAAAAAAGAAAAAAATAGAATTTCTTGGATAAAAACAGGTGAAGACAAATTCATAATTACATATATATTTGATAAAAATGTAGAAATAAATAATGAAAAATTAGATGTAGATTCAAAAATTGAACTTTATGATACAAATAATACAGTTCTTACAGCTACTAGTGAAATTACATTAACAGAAGATGAAAAAGATACTATAGCTACAACAAATATTAATCAATATGAAGCAAGTATATATAAAGGAAAATTGTATGCAGGAATTTCAAGAGATATTACATACAAAAATACTATTGATGTAAATTTGAATAATATTGCAAGTGAAATAAATGTTAAAGAAGAAAAACAAACAATAAATGAACAAACATTAAATTCAGTATATAAAACATCAAAAATAAGTAAAGCAAATATAGAAAATATATTAGGTGAAAACGGAAGCTTAGATATTATAAATGCTGAAACAGGAAAAATAATTACAACAATAAACAAAGATACTAAAGCAGACGAAAATGGAGATATTGTAATTACATATCTAGAAAATGTAACAACAATTATAATAAAAATAATTGCACCTGAAAAAATAGGAAAATTAGAAATAGAGACTACAAAAATAATAAAAACTATTAATAAAGATATAGTTAAAAATGCAACTAGTATAGAGCAAAAAGTTTCAATTTCATATGTTTCAGATAGTAAAGAAAACAACTTGGAAGGTGTAGAATCAAGTATTGCTTTAAAAGAAACAGAAACATCAGCAGATTTGGAAATTAGTAGAACAGAACTATCAACAATGACAGCAAATAATAATGTTGAATTTAGAATAACTTTAAATTCTAGAGAAGAAAACAATGAATTATTTAAAAATCCAGTTCTAAAATTAGAATTACCTGAAAAAATACAAGATATACAAATAAATTCTGTTAAATTACTTTATGAAGATGAAATGAAAATTAAAACAGCTGCTTTAAAAAATAAAACTATTGAAATAGTTTTAGAAGGAGAGCAAACGAAGTATAAAGAAGAAGCTATAGAGGGAGCAATTATCATAATAGATGCTAATTTAACAACTAGTACAAAAATTCCAAGTAGTACTGAAAAAGTAAAATTAACTTATACAAATGATAAGGCTATGAACTATAAAAACGGTGGCAATGAAGGAAATGTTATAAAAGATATTAATATAGTATCTTATGCCGGAGTTGTAACTGTAAGCCAAATTGAAGAGTATGGAATAGAGGTTGTAAATAATGAAGGAGTAAAAACAGCGACATTAGCAGTTTTAACTGATGCAAAAACAGCTACAATAAAAAATAGAATAATAAATAACAAAGAAAATAAAATATCAAATGTAAAAATATTAGGTACATTTCCTACAAAAGAAGCTATTGCTTCGAATAACATTGATATCAAAGTTGAGAATCTATCTGTATCTGGAGTAGATGCTAGTAGAATAAAAGTATATTATTCAAATAATGCAAATGCTACGGAAGACATAGAAAATGCAAATAATGGTTGGAAAGAGCAATTAGAAAACTTACAAGATGCAAAAAAATATTTAGTTGTAATTAATGAATTAGATATTTTAGAAGAAGTAGGTATTTCATATCATATTACAGTACCAGCTAATTTGGAATATAATGAAACAGCTGAAGAGGGATATAATGTTTACTATGAAGATGCAATAACAGCTGTGTCAGAACAAACTAAATTAGATAATTTAAGATTATCAACTGGCAAAGGACCTTTTGCTGAAATAAGTTTAAAAGCTTATGTTGGTGGTAAAGAAGCGGTTAGGGTAAAAGAAGGAGAATTTATATCTTATGCAATTACAGTATCAAATACTGGAAGTGAAGATATAACTGATATAAAACTTGTGGGTAAAATTCCTGAAAATACAGTTTATGTAGAAGAAAATGAAATACAAACAATATATTCAAATGAAGATGGTGATTATAAACCATTTATAGAAAAAGAGGATATAGAAGAGGTTGAATTTACAATAGAAAAGTTAACTGTTGGAGAAAGTATAACAAAAACATATCTAGTAAAAATTCAAGATGATACGGAAGGGAAAACAGTATCTAACACTATAACAACTAAATATGGTGATGTTAACAAGATATCAAATGAAGTTATCAACAACATTGAAAAAGGAGAAGTTCAAACAGTATTATATGCTGTAGATGATAAAGGAATATTACAAAGTGGATATAGATATAGATATGTTTTAAAAGTAACGAATAAGTCAGATAAAGAAAAGAAGAATCTAAGATTGAATGCAGAATTAGGAGATGCTTTAGAATTAGAAAAAATATATTATTTTACATCAGATGGAAAAGTAGTTACTGAAGAAGAAAATACATATATTAATATAGATTCTATAGCGGCAGGAGAAACAATAAAAGTTGCTATGCTTGTTGAGGCAAAAACCTTTATAGATAGAGAGTCATCAAATGATTTTATTATGGCAAATGTTGTAGATAATAATGAAATATATAACTCTAATGTAAAAGATATAATTGTAGAAGGTGTAAATATTGAAACAAAGATATCTTCAAATAATAGTGAAAAAGCAGTAAAATCTGGAGATATAATAGAATATTCTATAATTATAAAAAATAATGGAGATAAACAAATAAAGGATATTGTATTGGAGGATAGAATTTCAAATAAAACAGTTTTATATGAAATAACTAGAAATGGAGAAAAACTAACAGAAGAAAAATATTCGCAAGTAAGTGACAGTACAACTGGAAGTAATATTATTAAGATATCAGATACATTAAATGGTGGAACACAAAATGAGTATAAAATAAAGGTATTGATAAATAGAATACCAGGAAATCAGGAATTAATAGAAATAATAAATAATGTAAAAATATATGCAAATGGTATTGAAATTAATAATAAAGATATAATGCATATATTAACACCAGAGGAGACAGTGGAAACAAATAATAATGGCACAAATAATTCAGACAACGAGAATAACGAAAATAATGAAAATAATGAAAATAATCAAAACAATCAAAATTCAGATATTAAAACAAAATCAATATTTGGAACAGTATGGATTGATGAAAATCAAAATGGACAAAAGGATTCAGGAGAAGAATTATTAAGTGGAGTTGTTGTTAGATTATTAGATATTAAAACAAATACTTTTGTTAAAGATTCAAATGGAAATGAATTAACAATTACAACAAATGAAAATGGTTTTTACAGTTTTGATAAAGTTATAAGTGGAGAATATATAGTAATTTTTGAATATGATACTTCAAAATATATACTAACACAATATGAAAAAAATGAAATAAATAGTGATAGCAACTCAAAAGCTATAAATAAAACAATGTTAATAAATGGTGAAGAAAAAACAGTAGGTAGTACAGAAATCATCAAAGTTGATAATGATAATATTTCAAATATCAATATGGGATTACAAATTGCAAAAAAGGTAGATTTAAAATTAGATAAATATGTAAGTAAAGTTGTAATACAAAACTCTAAAGGAACATCAACAAATGAATATGGAAATGCTACACTTGCTAAAGCAGAGATAGATTCAAAACAACTAAATGGAACATCAGTGGTTGTAGAATATACAATTAAGGTAACAAATATTGGAGAAGTAGATACATATGCAAGAAAAATAGCAGATTATATTTCAAAAGATTATAAATTTACTTCTGAATTAAACAAAGATTGGTACCAATCAGGAGATACATTATATAATACAAGTTTATCAAATGAAAAAATAAAACCAGGAGAAAGCAGAGAAGTAAAATTAATTGTTATTAAACAAATGACGGAAAATAATGCAGGTTTAATTCATAATACAGCAGAAATAGTTGAGAGTTATAATGAACTAGGATTAAAAGATGATAATGTTAATAATGCTAATTCAGCTGATCTAACTTTGAGCATTAAAACAGGTCAAGTTGTTACTGCAATAACATTAGTATTGTCAACAATAATTATAGTTGGTACTGTAACTTACATAATAGGAAAATTTACTTTAAACAAGAGAATAATATAGAAGGAAAGGAGGAAAAAGATGAAGAGTAAGAATAAAATATTAATTTTAATAGCAAGTATTATAGGAATTATGATTGCCTCAATTTGTACACAATCAATGGCATATCTTCCAGACACACTTACAGATAAAGAAGTAAAGAAATATGGAGAATTATTAGAGACAATAAAAGCTAACGGAAGTAATAGTATTGGTACACGTTTAGAAGTTTCTCATGCCAGAATGTTAAAAATAAGAAATGATTTATATTGTATAAATCATAAAGCGGGTTTCTTATTAAGTGAATATCATGTAAAGAACTATATGACTATAAAAGGAAATACAGCAACAATGATAGATAAAGAAACAAGTAAAAGTAAAACATCAGAAGGAAATGGAGAACTAGCATATATATTAGCTCAAAAGCAAGGTTTTACATATACGCATGATAAAAACTTACTACCTAATTATGATGCGAATAATACACCTGACTATAGTAAATATTATTCAACAGCTCAAAAGGCGTTATACATAAAACAAGATGATTGGTATAATGAAGTTGGAAGAAAAATTGATTTTGATACTTCATATGACTGGACTACAGATGAATATAAGGATTTATTACTAGGATATGCGACAACAGATAATGAAGTAAAGGATATGTTGAACAATGCCAAAGATTATGCTAGTAATCTAGGTACAACAAACGAGAATAATGAAATAACAGTAACAGATAAAACAGATAAAGATAATATTTCTGTTAACATATGTACAGATAATAATACAAAATATTTAAGAATAGGTCCATTTATGTGGATGTATGGTGGTGGAAATATTACTGAAGTTAATGTATATGAAAAAGATAACATAAAAATTTCAAATGAATATATAAAATATAGTTACTTTGAAGGAAATACTGAAAAGTTTTATAATAGTTCTAAAGAAATAACATCTAATAAAGATTTTTATATATGTATAGATATGAATTCAGAAGCAACAGAAATTAATAAAATTGAAGTCAAAGTAGAACCTAAAATAGATACACAATACAACGTTGAAATATGGTTACTTGAATCAACTGATTATCAAAATCTATTGTTAGTAAAACCTGAAGAAAAAGAAATATCACCTGTAAATATATCATTTGAATATGATATACCACTTACAAAAAACTTAACCATAGAGAAAGTAGATTCTAGAAATAATAGTATAAAACTAAAAGGTGTAGGATTTATTATTCAAAATAAAGAAACAGGTAAATATGTGCGTAAACAAAATGGCCAAATTACATATGATTCTGCAAGAGAAAACGCAACAGAATTTGTAACTGATGCAAACGGAGAAATTAAAATAGATAAATTAATAAAAGGAACATATTTGGCATATGAAACTGTAAATCCAAACTATGGATATAAAAAAATTGATGGAAGTATTGAAATTGTAGAAAGTGAAAATAAAAAGGTAATACCAAATGAGCAAATATATGTAAAATTATCAGGATATGTTTGGAAAGATATACAGTCAACCAAGAAAACAATAAGAAATGACTTATATAGAACAAATTATTCATATGACTTGGATGAATATGAAGATAATCAAGATATAGCATTTAATGGAATAGTTGTAAGATTAAAAGACCAAAGTGGAAATATTATTAAAGAAACAACAACAGGTGAAAAAGGATTATATTCAGAGATTAATGGCGGTGAATATACATTTAATGATGTGTTAATAGAACAATTGGCAAATTATTATGTGGAATTTGAATATGATGGATTAATTTATCAATCTGTAGTAGCTCATTTAGATAGAAACAGTGGTTCAAAAGCAACAGACAAAGTAGAAAGAGATATACTAGATAAAAACTTTGCAAGTGTAAATTCAACAGGGGAAAACAGAGTTAATGTAAATGATAAATATTCTATAACATATAATAACACTACAGAACATGCAACATCTATTAAAGATAGTAGTGATTGTACATTACATGCGAATACAAAGGATACTGGATATGGTATAAACTTCAATCCAGGAACAACTGAAATAAGATATATAAATTTAGGATTATATGAAAAACCACAAGCAGACTTATCATTAACACAAGACTTAGAAACAGTAAATGTAGGGGTAAATGGATATTGGCATGTATATAAATATGGTTCAAGAACATATGATGATAGTGGATACAATGTGAATGATGCAACTACATGGAATGTTGGAGTAAAATTCAAAAATTCATATACAGGAACATATAAAAGAGCACTATATCAAGCTGATATAGATTATACATCAGAAGATAAAAATAAAGAATTACAAGTATATTTAACATATAAAATAGCTATAACAAAT
>CAKPQY010000012.1 GCA_934179885.1 uncultured Clostridia bacterium | reverse complement strand
ATATAGAAGATGCCATACAAGAAACTATGATTGAAAAATATAAATCAATAAAAAAATTAAATGATCCAAACAAATTTAAAAAATGGGTTATAAAAATACTTATTAATAAGTGTAATAGAATTTATAGAAGAAAATATAAAACTGATATTTCAATAGATGAATATAATGTTGAAACATTAAAATCCAATAATATAATTGATGTAGAAAACAAATTAAATTTTTATGATATCATAAAAATATTAAATTATGAAGAAAGACTAATTATTATTCTTTATTATATGGAAGATTATTCTGTAAAAGAAATTAAAAGTATATTAAAAATGAATGCAAATACTATTAATACTCATCTTTATAGGGCAAGACAAAAATTAAAAAAGAATTATGGAGGAAATGAGTATGAATGATTTTGAAAATAAAATAAAAAGAGCTCTAAAAAAAGAGGTTGAGAGACCATTAAGTTATGATTATGCTATAAAAAATGCATTTTACAATAGCAAAAATAAAAGAAAAAGTAACTTATTATTAAAACTAGCAACAACAACATCTTGTTTAGTCATGGTGTGTACTGGAGTTTATGCAACAAGTTATATAGTATATGAAAAGGTTTGGAAAAAACCTGTTGTAGTAAATCAAGAAGAAGAAAATGCAAATGTAGAAAAAGAAATATCAAAAGAAGAAAAAGAAAATTATATATCAGAAGAAGACGCTATAAAAATAGCAAATGAGGTAATAAATAAATTAGATTATAAAAACATACAAATATCAAATGTTGATTTAAAAAGAAAGTATAATGCTGAATATTCAGGTCATTATATTTTGCGATCTAATAATATATTAATAAATATAAATGCTGAAACAGGAAAACTAGAGTATTTTGGAGATAGTTCTATTAATGATAAAGATATAAAATGTGATGAAATATCAGAAGCACAAGTAAATGAAATTGCTAAAGAAATATATAATAAATTAGGATTATTTGATAATGAAAACAAATATGAAATAGTAAGTACTAAAAAAGTGAATATGGTATTTGGAGAACATATTAATAGTTTATGGGAAGTAAGTTTTGGTAAAATGTATAATGGAAATTATGATAAATCCAATATATCTACAATTTGTTTTTCTATATGTAACAATAACATTGTTATATCTTCTATTACACTTATAGATAACAATAATTTTGAAAATAACCCAATTATAATTACTAAAGAAGAAGCTATTGAAATTGCTACAAATAAAGAAAAAGAATTTAGTAGTTTGGAAATATCAGATACTTCTGCAGATTTATCAATTGAAAAAATGAATATATTTATTTATTGCTTAGAAAATAATATAACAAATGAGAATGGCGAAATTAAAACAGACGATATTACAAGAAATGTTTGGGTTGTTGATGTAAAACACAATAAAGAAACGAAACCAAAAGATGCAGAAATAGAAACAGTAAAAAAATTATATAATAAGAAATATTATATTGATGCTACAACTGGAGAAATCATAGGAGGAGAGCAATCAGAATATTTTAATAACTAGTTTCAAAAAATAATTTTATAACTTTAAAGAGCTCCACAAAAGGGAGCTTTTTCAGGGATATAAGATGAGTTTGATTAATTAATACAAGTTACAATATCGAAAAGCAAAACATAGTATTAGTAAATCTCGTGTGAATAATTTACTTCACCAACACGATAGTTTCCATTCGGATTATGAGAAACACTGCTAATGTCAAAGAAAATACGGACTTTCTGACCTTTAGTTACTTTAATAGAAAGATGTACCTGTGGCATAAAGGCATCTTCTCTAACAGTTCTGTACTGAACCCAAAAAATTGGACATTTTTTGTTTAGGTACTAGGCAGCTTGGGAATGAACTCTGTATTGTACGTGGCTCATTCCTTTTAATTTGCCCTTTATCCTTTTATTATTATAATAATCTATATATTCATCTATTACAATTACTTTTTCGATTGTTTTGGCTTTGTTCTTTCCTGAACTAAGGCTTGCAATTTTTTTAAGTATGCATTCTCCATTCTAAGTCTCTGATTTTCTGCTATTAAATCTTCTTCTACTTCTTTAGATAATTTCTTCTTTCTTGGTTTAGAACTCATATTCTTATTTCTACCACATTGCTTCTCATAAAGTGCCTGTGGTCCTTTCTCATAATATATACGCTCCCATTTACTAACAATATTTGTACAACCTAAATTAAAATGAATTGTTGTTTCTTGACATGATAAATGGTTTGTATGCATATATTCTACCACTTTTTGTTTAAATTCTCCACTATATGATGTTTTTATATTCTTGATTAATCCTTTTTCTCCATGTTCTTCATATTTTTTTACCCATTTTCTCACTGTATCAAAAGCTGGTATTCCAAATTTATCTGCAGTTGTTCCATATCCTCCATTTTTTAGATAATATTGCACTACTTCTAGTTTAAATTCATTTGAATATTTTGACATAAAATGCCCCCTCCTTATTAAATTTTTTTTGTCTAATAATTTGGGTTCACTTCATTTTTTAAAACTATGCTGTTTTTTGTAATTATTTATATATTATCAAATTTTAACGGATTATTTAAAAATTGTAAATTTTAATATTTTAATTTTTAACCCTACATAATTTTAAAAATTGAGTAGCTTTTTTTTATTTTATTTGGTATAATTTTATAAAATTAAAAGCGAAGGGAAAAATTTTTTATGGAAAAGGAAAAAGAGCAGAGTAAATTAAAAAAAACAATGAACAAAGAAATTAATATAAATGTAAATTTTACAATAGTTGCAATTATATTAATAGCAATATTTTGCATAAGTATAACACCAGTAACATTTCAAAATGATACCTATTATACAATAAAAATAGGGGAACTTATAAAAAATAACGGAATAGATATGATGGACCACTTTTCATGGCATGAAAATTTAAGTTATACATATCCACATTGGTTATATGATTTATGTACTTATTTAGCATATTCTATTTCAGGATTTCAAAGTATATATATTTTAACTTGCATTTTATCAGTTATTTTAGGAATATCAATATTTTTAGTTAATTCTAAATTAACTAAAAACAAATCAATATCATTTATAGTGACTGTAGGTGCATTATATGTTTTACAAAATTATGTTGCAGCAAGGGCACAATTGGTGACATTTATATTATTTATTTGGGAAATATTCTTTATTGAAAAGTTTATAGAGAATAGGAAAATAGGATATGGAATAGGACTTATTATTATTTCAATATTAATTGCTAATTTACATGTAGCAGTATGGCCATTTTTCTTTGTATTATTCTTACCATATATAGCAGAATATTTAATGGCTGTAGTATCAGATTTTATAATATATAAAAAGTTTAAAACTCTTATATTAAAACGTAAGATAAAAAAAGCTGACAAAAAGAAAATCGATTCAGAGAAATTAGAGAAACTAAAAGCTGAACTTAATACTTTAGAAGCTAAAACTTCAAAAGTTAAAATTAAAAGGAAAGAAGAAAATAGAAATCCATATAAGATAATTTTTAGAAAAAAAGATAATGTAAAATTTTTAATAATTATAATGATTATATGTGCGTTTACAGGATTACTAACACCAATTGGAGACACACCATATACATATTTATATAAGACAATGCAAGGTAATACTACTCAAAGTATTAGTGAACATTTGCCAATGACTATTATTAATAATACAAGTGCAATGTGTATAGTAATAATATTTTTAGCAGTATTGATTTTTACAAAAACAAAGATAAGATTATCTGATTTATTTATGATCTCAGGACTATGTTATTTAATGTTATCTACTAGAAGACAATTATCAATGTTAGTATTAATAGGGTCAGTAGTATTAACAAGACTAATTATTGATTTGATAAAAAGATATACAAAAAATGGTTTAGAAGAATTAGAAAAAACATTTCAAAATATTGCGGTTGTAATAGCATTATGTGTTTTAATGGCAATATGGAGCTATTATTATATAAAACCAAAATTTGATGATGAATATGTAAATAGCAATTCATATCCAGTTGCTGCATGTGATTATATATTAGAAAATATAGATTTAGAAAATGCAAGATTTTATAATGAATATAATTATGGAAGTTATATGTTATTTAGAGGAATACCTGTATTTATTGATTCAAGAGCTGATTTATATGCACCAGAATTTAGTGGAAATAAAGAAGAAGACATATTTAGTGATTTTATAAATACATCAGGAATATCTAAATTCTATGAAGACACTTTTGAAAAATATGATATAACGCATGTGATAATTTCTAAAAAATCAAAAACAAATATGATAATAACAAAAACAGAGGATAAAAATTATAAAGAATTATATTCAGATGATAATTTTGTTATATATGAAAGGCTGAATGCTGAAAAATGATTATAATCAGTTAGAGTTTAGATGTTAGAGGTTGGATACTAGAAGTCTGACTTTCTAATTCTAATATTATGAGATTTTTAGAGTGATTTGTAAAAAAGGGATGATTTTTTTGAAAATAATAAATGTTGATGAAATTGATGTTGAAAAAAGAATTGATTCATATTTGGCAGCAAATACAGAATTTTCTAGAGCCAATATTCAAAGATTAATAGAAAATGAGAAAATATTAGTAAATGGTAAAAAAACTAAAGTATCATATAAAGTACAACAAAATGATGAAATCAGTATAGAAAATGAAGAACCAAAGGAAGTCGAGTTAAAAGCTCAAGATATTCCTGTAGATGTTTTATATGAAGATAGTGATATTATAGTTGTAAATAAACCTAAAGGCATGGTTGTTCATCCTGCAAATGGAAATCCAGATGGAACTTTGGTGAATGCTGTAATGGCTATTTGTAAAGATTCTTTATCAGGTATAGGTGGAGAGATAAGACCAGGTATAGTACATAGATTAGATAAAGATACATCTGGTGTTATAATTGTTGCTAAAAATGACAAATCACATATTAATATGAGTGAGCAAATAAAAAATCATGAAGTAGAAAAGACATATATTGCATTGGTTAAAGGATTTGTAAAAGAAAATGAAGCAACAATAAATATGCCTATTGGAAGAAGTACAAAAGATAGAAAGAAAATGGCTGTAAATAAAAATGGTAAAAATGCTGTTACTCATTTTAAAGTTATAGAAAGATTTAAGAATTATACTCTTTTAGAAGTGAAAATAGAAACAGGGAGAACTCATCAAATTAGAGTTCATTTATCAGAAATTGGTTATCCAATTGTAGGTGATGTAGCGTATTCAAATGGAAAAAATGAATGGGGAATAGAAGGACAATGCTTGCATGCTAAGTCTTTGAAGTTTAAACATCCTATTACTGGTAAAGAGATGTTTATAGAGGCTCCGTTGCCAGAGTATTTTCAGAAAGTTATTGAAGAGTTGAAAAATAGAGGTTAAAGGAATGGAAGATGATAAAGTAAGATTACAAAAATTTTTGGCTAATAGTGGTGTTGCTTCTAGAAGAAAGTGTGAAGAACTTATTTTAGAAGGTAAAATTTCTGTAAATGGAAAAGTTATAAAAGAACTTGGAACAAAAATAGATCCAACTGTGGATAAAGTTGAATATTGTGGAAAACTAATACAAAATACAGAAAGATTAGTATATATATTATTGAATAAGCCTATTGGATATGTAACGACTGCAAATGACCAGTTTGATAGAGATACTGTTCTTGATTTAGTTAAAGTAAAAGAAAGAGTTGTTCCAGTAGGAAGGCTTGATATGTATACTTCTGGAGCGTTGATATTAACAAATGATGGGGATTTTGTTTATAGAGTTACACATCCTAAACATGAGATTACAAAAACATATACAGTTACAGTGCATGGTATTATAACTAATGAGGCTGTGGAAAGGTTAAGAAATGGTGTGGAAATTGATGATTATGTTACAAGACCTGCTAAGGTTAAAATATTGAAAACTGATGAAGAAAAAAATATATCAAGATTAGAAATAACTATTCATGAGGGAAAAAATAGACAGGTTAGAAAGATGTGTGAAGCGGTTGGAAGTAAAGTTATTGCTTTACATAGAAGCAAAATTGGAAATATTGGAGTAAAAGATTTAAAACTAGGAAATTGGAGATATTTAAGTGAAAGCGAATTAAAGCAATTTAAAATATAAAATAATTTTTGTGAACTATTTAAATTAAACAAAAGATTAAGGAGTTACAAATGAATACATTTAAATTTTTACCAGAAGGCTGGGAAAAAGATAATTTAACAGGAACAGAAGATATTTTTCAAGGAATTGTTGAAAAATGTGATGAAAACTATAATTTACATGTAAAATTAGATAATGGGCTAAAAGGAATTATTCCAAGAGAAGAAGTAGAAGCATTTAATGTAGATGAAAATGGCTTTCCAAAAACTAATTTATGTGTAGGAAAAGTGCATAAATATGTACAATTTAAAATGAAAGAGAACAACGGAGATAATTATATATTCTCTAGAAGAGATGTACAAAATGAAGTTCTAAATTCTGTAAAAACAGACTTGAAAGAAGGACAAGTTGTTAATGGAATTGTAAAAAATATCACTCCATATGGGGCATTTATAGATATTGGAGGGGGAATTGTAGGACTAGTTCATATAGAAGATTTATCAGTTGCTAGAATAAAAACACCATATGAAAGAATAAAAATTGGACAAAAATTGAATATTATGGTAAAATCTATAGATAGAAACTTAGGAAGAATTAATTTGTCATATAAAGAACAATTCGGAAATTGGGAAGAAAATGCTAATAAATTTACAGTAGGAATGAAAACAGAAGGAATTATTAGAGAAACAGAAAAAAATAAAAACGGAATTTTTATAGAACTTGCTCCTAATTTGGTTGGTATGGCTGAATATAAAGAAGGCTTAAATTATGGAGAAAAAATAGATGTAGCAATAAAAAAGATTGATTATGATAAGAAAAAAATCAAATTAGTTATATTAAATTAAGTTTATTATTAAATTAATAAAAATTTATTAATTATGTGTAAATAAAATATTTATTTACAGGAATAGGGGGAATAAAATGGTTGAAGATAATGAAATAAAAGCACAAGTATCACCATTTGCAATTAGAGAAGGAGAAATCAAAACATTTGATGGCAAAGATGGTTATGTATCTATGAACCAAATTGTACATAAGATAAATATAGGTCATATTACAGATATTCATTTTGCTATACTAGATTTAGTAAATGAATTTGAGTTTATAACATCAAGACAGTTATATCAAATGCTTGAAATAAAAGGAATAGACCCAAAAACACAAGATAAATTAAATAATAAATTAGATGCCTTAGTAAAATCTAAAATATTAACAAGATATTATTTTACATCTGATGAGGGAAAAGGTATTTATAGAATTTATTGTCTAGAAAAAATGGGGAAATATTTGTTAACATCTAAAGAAGTTGAATGTAAATGGCAACCTTCAGATAATACAAAACCTGTTCCAATGATTAAGAAAAGATTAGCTGGAAACCAAGTTTTAATAGCATATTTAAGAAAAGTTAAAGCTTTCGATTCTTATGTTGTTAAACCAGCAATTACAGCAAAAACATTAGGAAAAGTATTTAAAGCAACAGGGGGTTCTGTAAAATTAACAAAAAATAATAAATCTATACAATTTTTGTTTGAAGTATTTAGAAGAGAGCCAGACTGGCAAAAGAAATTAGTTGAAAAAATGAATTTATATAAGGATTTTTATGAAAATTTCCAACCAGGAGATTCAGGATTTGCAAGTATTCCACAATTAATTTTTGTTTGCGAAGATGATAAACATATGGCAGAATGCTTTAAAGAAATAGTAACAAATAAATTAGAAATACCACAAATTAAGTTATTGTTTACAACTGATTTAAGACAAAATGAAGAAACTTTAGCTAATACTTTAGTTGAATTTAAATTGGTTGATGGAAAATATAAAATGGAAAATGTTGAACTTAAGCTTATAGGATAATGTCCCAAGGGGGACGGTTCTGTTTGGGACAGATCTTAAAACAAAAAATTCTAGGAAATTCCTAGAATTTTTTTTGCTCTATTTACATCTTCATCTGTTGCAGGCCTAACATTTTCTAATTCATAATTTAAGCCAAGTTTTTTCCATTTATATTTTCCCATATCATGATAAGGAAGAATTTCAATTTTATCAACAGTTTTTAATTCAGAAATAAAATCTTTTAATTTTAATAAATCATCTTCATCATCAGTATACCCGGGAATAAGGACTTGCCTAATCCACATATGAATGCCATTATCACTTAAATATCTTGCAAATTCTAGTTCTTTTTCATTATTAAAACCAACTAAATCTTTTGACTTTTCAGTATTAATATGTTTTATGTCTAACAAAACTAAATCTGTAAGAGAAAGTAAGTGTTTTATATTATCTGTTAAAGCCATCATACCAGAAGTATCTATACAAGTATGAATATTTTCTTTTTTTAATTTTTCAAATAATTCAATCAAAAATTTTACTTGTAATAAAGGTTCTCCACCAGTAACAGTTATGCCACCATTTGGATAAATATAATTTTTATATTTCATTATTTTTTCGAAAATATTATCTAAAGATTTGTATTCACCACCATTTATATCCCATGTGTCGCGGTTATGGCAGTATTTGCATTTTAGGTGACATCCTTGTAAAAATAATACAAATCTTATTCCTGGTCCATCTACCGTTCCAAAACTTTCTATTGAATGTATTTTTGCATAATATCTTAAATCTAAATTTTCCATATGTTACTCCTAAAAAAGAGAGGGATTAAGGGGACGGGTCTTAAAATCCCTCTTTATATTATAATAATTAATAATAGTTATATATATTAAAATATAGTGACGCGCAGTTTGGGAGGAAAGTTATTCATACAGATTAGCTAGATTAACTTTTCTATTATAGAAATTATAATTAAACTTATTTATATGATAATTCCGACCAGTAAGGAACGGTATTTTAATATATATAACTATATTTAAGAAATAATTTTTAAGAGGGATTTTAAGACCCGTTCCCTTAATCCCTCTCTTTTTTCTAGATTTTTTCATGAATAGTTCTATTTATTACATCTAATTGTTGCTCTCTAGTCAATTTAGTAAAGTTAACAGCATAACCAGAAACACGAATTGTAAGTTGTGGATATTTTTCAGGATGTTCCATAGCATCTTCAAGTAAGCTTCTATCAAAAACATTTACATTTATATGATGTCCTGTTTGTTTGAAATATCCATCTAACATATTAACTAAATTAGTAACTCTTTCTTCTTCAGTTTTTCCAAGAGTTCCAGGTGTTATTGAAAAAGTATATGAAATACCATCTTCAGCATCTTCAAATGGAAGTTTTGCTATTGAGTTCATAACTGCTAACGCTCCATTTGTATCTCTACCATGTAAAGGATTTGCTCCTGGCCCAAATGGCGCTCCTACTTTTCTGCCATCTGGTGTATTTCCTGTATTTTTACCATAAACAACATTTGATGTTATTGTTAGTATTGATAATGTATGTTTTGAATTTCTGTAAGTTTGATGTTTTTCTAATTTTCTTATAAATCTTTTAACAACATCAACCGCTATTTCATCTACATTATCATCATCATTTCCAAATTTAGGGAAGTCTCCTTTAACTTCATAGTCTACTGCTAATCCTGTGTCATCTCTAATAACTTTTACTTTTGCAGATTTTATTGCAGATAGGGAATCAGCTACAACTGATAATCCTGCAATTCCGCATGCCATTGTTCTTAGAATATCTTTATCATGTAAAGCCATTTCTATTGCTTCATATGAATATTTGTCATGCATATAGTGGATAGCATTTAATGCTTTTATATAGATTTTTGCTACATAATCCATCATTTGATCAAATTTTTCCATTACTTCATCGTAGTCTAAATATTCAGAAGTGATAGGTGCATATTTTGGTGTTATTTGTTTTCCAGAGATTTCATCTCTACCACCATTTATTGCATATAATAATGTTTTTGCCAAGTTTGCTCTAGCTCCAAAGAATTGCATTTGTTTTCCTATTTTCATAGGTGATACACAACATGCTATTCCATAATCATCTCCTAAAGTGATTCTCATTAAGTCATCATTTTCGTATTGAATTGATGATGTTTTTATTGATAAATCTGTTGTATATCTTTTAAATCCTTCTGGAAGTCTTGTAGACCATAATACAGT
>CAKPQY010000011.1 GCA_934179885.1 uncultured Clostridia bacterium | reverse complement strand
ATTGTATTTATCTTCTAAGCTTTCTATTCCTGCATTAATGTCTTCATTTAGTTCAGCTGTTGAATTTGCTCTATCTAGCATATTATCAGCTTTTTCTTCCATTCTTTCAAATGCATTCATTGCATCACTTGCAGTACCCATTGAACTTGATACTTTGTTTAATTTTTCTTGTGTTCTTGCAACAGCTACTTTCGATTTTACATTTTTTCTACGTTGTTCAAGTTCTTGAACATCTTTTGTTAGCTTATCATGCATTTCTTTCATTTTTGTTGCATTTGCTTTTGCTACTTCATAAGATTTTTGTAAATCTACTCCATTACTTACATATTCTTGTTTTTTAGCTAAAAATGTTTTCGCATCTTCTTCATTTCCTGCTGTTAATGCTTTTCTTGCTAATTGGTCATATTTTTCTATTTGTTCTGCATTTTCATCTACATCTCTTTTTGTTCTTTTTTCTTCTGCCATAACTCCAGCTGTTTCTTTTTTTACATCTGCAAGTTGTTCTACAACTTGTCTCATATATTCATCTATCATCTTTTCTGGATTCTCACATTTATCCAAAATTGCATTTATGTTTGCTGACATTATATCTTTAAATCTATTTAATATTCCCATTATTTTTTCCTCCTAAAATTTATTTATTTTCTTCATATTTCTTTTCTAACTCACTTGTATCTGTTCCAAAAGTTTCAAGTGGTTTTTCTAATATTTTTTCTGTATATTCCTCTTTTTCTTTTTCTCTTTGACGTTTACCTTTAATCATTTTATATATAAATACAATGATTAATATAATTATAATTGCAATTATTAAAATTATTGCAAAGTCCCATCCATTTGTTGGTTTACTCATAATTGATTCTGCTGTTTCACTAAATGTATTTGATATCATTTTTTCTATACTTAAAGATGTATTATAATAATTTTTTTCAAAATATCCCCATAAAATGCTTATTGCTTCATTATCCATAATAGTATCTGCACTGTATCCACTTAAATATCTGAATTCTCCATCCATTTCAGACTTTGAATCGTTTTTACATTGGAAATATGCAAAAATAAAATGTGCTTCATCTTTAAATTTTTCTGAATATACTTTTTCTAAATATGCATCAGCTTTTGTTACTTGAATATCACTTCCATTCCAAAATTCTGCTGAATATGGAACAAACAATACATATGGCTGTATTCCTGTTTTTTTATAAAAATCTTCTAATCCTGAAATTAAAACATTTTTTGATGTTATCCATCCTATATCATCTTCATACCAATCTGTTTTAGATACAACACCATTTAAAGCTACTCTTTGTGTAGTATTTTTAGGTACTTTAACTGAATTTGATGAGATGTTTTGAGTATTAGATATAGATATTATTATAAACATTATTATAATAATAAAAAATACTAGCGTTGATACCCATGAACTACTATTGTAACTGCGTCCATATCCATACCCTGGACCATGCACATGATAATGTGGTGAGCTATGGTAAAAGCCTGAATTTCTTGATGAGCTTGAGCTTCCTCTTGATGAGCGTCCTCCTCCTGAAAAGCCACCAGATGAATGACTTCCTCCAAATCCTCCGGCTGCTGTGACTGCTTCCACCACTGCTACCTCCGCCGCTTCTTCCCATATATATTCTCCTTTCGTTATATTATTAATCTCTTTTTTTAAATAAAGTTTTTAAAAGTAATCCTGAACCTGCTGCTGCTAATCCCATAATAATAATATAATCAAACATTGATGTTGGAATAAAGCTTATTCTAATGCTCATTATAATTGTTGCAATTATAAAAATCACCCCTAAAGTTATAATAATTTTTGGTATAACAGATTTTGAATTATAAAATTGCCATATAATTCCTATAATAAGTGGAACTGTAACTAATCCAGATGATATATCAAAACTTCCAATTCTCAAAATATACCAACTACTATGTACCATTACTCTTTTACTTAGCATAAATAATCCTGCTCCTAGCATTATTATTCCTAAGAAAAATTGTAGCATTTCATTATTGTTATTGTTTTCTTTTTTTGTTTCTTTCATATCATCTCTTAGTTCTTTTAGTTCTTCTTTTATTTTCCTGTCATCTTTTTCCATAAAACACTCCTTTCTCATTGTTATTTGGTAATATTATTTTAACATACTTATTTTTCTTTTACAATAAATATTTCTTTAAAAATTTTCCTGTATAACTTTGTTCGTTTTTGCAAATTTGTTCAGGTGTTCCGACTGCAACAACTTGTCCTCCACCGTCTCCACCTTCTGGTCCTAGGTCGATTATATGGTCACATGTTTTTATTAAATCTAAATTATGTTCTATTACAATTATTGTATTTCCCGTGTCAACTAATCTTTGTAAAATATCAACTAATCTATGAACATCTGCAATATGTAGTCCTGTTGTTGGTTCATCTAAAATATAAAGTGTTTTCCCTGTTGCTTTTTTAGACAATTCTGTTGCAAGTTTTACTCTTTGTGCTTCTCCTCCTGATAATGTTGTTGATGGTTGTCCCAATTTAATATATCCTAACCCAACATCATATAATGTTTGAATTTTTTGTTTTATTTTTGGAATTTTATCAAAAAATTCTAGTGCTTCTTCTACTGTCATATCAAGAACATCTGCAATTGTTTTTCCTTTATATTTTACTTCTAGTGTTTCTCTATTATATCTCTTTCCTTTACATACTTCGCATGGTACATAAACATCTGGTAAAAAGTGCATTTCTATTTTGTGTACGCCATCACCATTACAGCTTTCACATCTTCCACCTGCAACATTAAAGCTGAATCTTCCTTTGTCAAATCCACGTAATTTTGCTTCATTTGTTCCTGCAAATATATCTCTTATTAAGTCAAATACTCCTGTATATGTTGCTGGGTTTGAACGTGGTGTTCTTCCTATTGGCGATTGGTCTATATTGATTATTTTATCAATGTTTTCTAGTCCTTTTACTTCTTTGCATTTTCCTGGTTTTTCTGATGCTCCATTTAATTCTTTTGCTATTGTTTTATATAATACTTCATTTACAAGTGTTGATTTTCCTGAACCTGATACACCTGTAACACATGTAAATACTCCTAGTGGGAATTTTACACTTATATTTTTCAAGTTATTTTCTGTTGCATTTTTAACTTCAATTACTTTTGTTTTTGTATGTTTTCTTCTTGTTTTTGGAACTTCTATTTTCTTTCTTCCACTTAAATATTGTCCTGTAATTGAGTTCTCTACTTGTTTTACTTCTTCAGCTGTTCCTTGTGCCATAACATTTCCACCATGTACACCTGCACCTGGTCCAATGTCTATTATTTGGTCTGCTGCATACATTGTGTCTTCATCATGCTCTACAACTAAAAGTGTATTTCCTAAATCTCTTAATTTTTTTAGTGTTGCTATTAATTTGTCATTATCTCTTTGGTGAAGCCCTATACTTGGCTCATCTAATATATACATAACCCCTGTAAGTCCTGAGCCTATTTGTGTTGCTAAACGAATCCTTTGTGCTTCTCCTCCTGATAATGTTCCTGCACTTCTTGATAATGTTAAATATTCAAGTCCAACATCTATTAAAAATTGAAGTCTTGTATTTATTTCTTTTAATATCATGTCTGCAATCATTGCTTCTTTTGGTGTTAATTCTAAGTTTTGTAAAAATTCTTGTAATGCTTTTATTGACATATCTGTTATTTCATTTATGTTTTTTCCACCAACTTTGATACATAATATTTCTTTCTTTAAACGCGCTCCATTACATGTATGACATTCTGAATTTGTCATATACATTTCGTAAAAGCTTCTCATTCCTTGTGATTTTGTTTCACTATGACGTCTATCTAGCGTTGGCAATACCCCTTCAAATGGTGCTGTAAATTTTCTAACACCTGCTGCTGAGCTATATTCAAAATCTATTTTTTCATCGCCTGTACCATATAAAATTTTTTCTAAAAACCATCTTGGTAATTTTTTGATTGGTACATCTTTTATCTCTACTCCATAATGTCTTCCAATGCTTTCAAAATACATTTTTGCCATTGTGTCGCCTTTTTTCATAGTACTTGACCCAAATGCTTTTACACCATCATATAATGTTTTATTTTTGTCTGGTATTATTAAATCTTCATCCATTTTCATTAAATATCCAATACCTGTACAAGTTGGACATGCACCATATGGATTATTAAACGAAAACATTCTTGGTGTTAACTCTGGAAAGCTGAACCCACAGTCTGGGCATGCATAGTTTGAACTATACAATACCATTTTTTCGCCATCTTTTGCAAAAATATTTACCAATACTAAATTTTCTGCATGTTTTAAAGCCACTTCAACTGACTCTGTAAGTCTACTTCTTATTTCTTCTTTTACAACTAATCTATCTACAACTAACTCTATTTCATGTTTTTTATTTTTATCTAATTCAATTTCATCAGATAAATCATAAACTTCTCCATCAATTCTAGCTCTTACAAAACCATCTTTTTGATATCCTTCTAATTGTTTTACAAATTCACCTTTCCTGCTTCTAACAACAGGTGCTAAAATTTGTATTTTTGTGCCTTCCTCTAAAGCCATAATATTGTCAACAATTTGGTCAATTGATTGTTTTTCAATTTTTTTGCCACAGTTTGGACAATATGGTACACCTATATTTGCATATAATAAACGTATATAATCATATATTTCTGTTACTGTTCCTACTGTTGAACGTGGATTTTTAGAAGTTGTTTTTTGGTCTATTGATATTGCAGGTGATAACCCTTCTATTGACTCTACATCAGGTTTTTCCATTATTCCTAAGAATTGTCTTGCATATGAAGATAAGCTCTCTACATATCTTCTTTGACCTTCTGCATATAGTGTATCAAACGCAAGTGATGATTTACCTGAGCCTGATAGCCCTGTTATAACTACCATTTTGTCTCTTGGTATTTCTAAATTTATATTTTTTAAATTGTGCTCTTTGGCACCCTTTATAATTATTTTATCGTTCATTTTTTCACTCCTTGTCCCTCTTGGGACATTATACTATATTTTGAATGTAAAAACAAGAGTTTGGCAAATTATTTCTAATAACCATCTTTTTGTGCATAAACAAAAAAAAGAGTAGCTTTATAGCTACTATCTTCTTATGCAAGTCCATATTTCTTTTTAAATTTATCTGCTCTACCACCAGCTGTTTCTTGTCTTAAGTTACCTGTCCAGTATGGATGGCATTTTGAACAAACATCAACTTTTATATCTTTTTTTGTTGAACCAACTTCTAAAACATTTCCACATGCACATGTGATTGTTGTTTGGTTATATTCTGGATGTATTCCTTCTCTCATTTTATTTTCACCTCTTTTTCGTATTTTATAACATGACTGTCTTTTATAATAACATATTATCTAAAATTTTTCAAGTATTATTTTTCTTTGTTTTCATTTTTTTGCTCATCAAAAATATACTGTGCTGATTGCACCATTTCCTTATTTAAAGATAATTTATGTACTAATTTGTTCATTATATTAAATACACATGCAATTACTAATATTAACATTCCAATATTTTTCCAGTATTTTTTTAGCATAATATTTTCTCCTTTTCAAAATAATACATATATATTATACTGTTATTTTAATGAAATGTCAACGAAAAATCATAAAAATACTACTTTTTCTATTTCTCTATTTTCAATTAATTCATAAATTTGCCTATTATTTTTTATATCTTCAACATTTTTACCATGCATTGTAAAAATGCCCTTCACACCAGAATATAGAGCATAATGTATCGCATCAACATCTTCTTTACTTCCTATCTCATCACACGCAATTATTTCAGGAGCCATCGTTCTTACTAACATATGAATTCCTTGATTTTTACTTACATTTTCTATAATATCAGTTCTTATGCCAACATCATTTTGAGGCACACCCTTATACATTGCAGCAATTTCTCCTCTTTCGTCTACAACTCCACAAGTCTTTCCCTTGAAATTAATTTCTTCAATTCCATTGCTTAACCTTCTAATAACATCTCTTAAAACTGTAGTTTTTCCTTTTCCTGGAGGTGCTACAATAATGGTATTATATATAGTTTTATTCTCGATATCGATAATTTCTCTAAGTACTCTTGTACTACAATTTAATACCTCTCTTGCTATTCTAAAATTTAAACTTGATATGTATTTTACATTTGTAATTTTTCCATTTTCGATAACACATGAACCAGTTAAACCTATACGATGTCCTCCTTTTATTGTTATAAATCCTTCACAAATTTGATTTTTATAAGCATATATAGAGTTTTCACATAGCCTTTCTAATATTTGTAATATTTCTGTTTGTGATATGTTATATTGTAATATCAAATCTTTTTCTCTTAATTTTAATATTATTGGTCTATTTGTTCTCATTCTTATTTCTTGTATTTCATTTACTATTTTGTCATTTTCTTTAAATAAATTTAAAAAGATTTCATATACTTTATTTGGAAAATATCTTAAAATTTCATCTATATCTTTCAATTTTTTTCTCCTTGTCCATTTGTACAAATGTCCCAAAAAGAACCATCCCCAATGGGACTCGTCCCTTTTGGACATATTATATTCATCTTTGATGTATTTTATGACATTTTCTGGTTACACTATTTATGGTGATTATTTTGAAAAATAAATTATGGATAATTTTAATTGTATTTATTGTAATTGGTGTTGGATTTGGAATTTATTTTTTGTCAAAAAATAATAATTCTAATAAATCAGATTATTTTGCTCAAAAAACCGCTGTAAATCAACAAAATAATACTGAAAATACAACTAATAATGTCAATACAAACAATTCAATTCAAAGCAATACAAATACAGAGAATACAGAGAATATAGAGAATCCAGCAATATCCCCTCAAATTTCTAATGAAAGCAAACCAAAAAAAGAAGAATTGCTTTCTTCTTTTTCTACTAAGATTTATACTAAAGATTCTGCTAGGCAAAACAATATTTCAATAACTTGTTCTACCTTGAATGAAACTATTGTGGCTAATGGTTCTACTTTTTCTTTTTGTAATACTGTTGGACCGGCAACATCTGCTAAAGGTTATCAAGAGGCTGATATTTTTGATAATGAAGGAAATAAGAAAAAAGGCTTAGGTGGTGGAAATTGTCAAGTTAGTACTACTTTGTATAATGCTGTGCTTAAAATTCCTAGCTTAGTTGTTAATGAAAGACATGAACATAGTAATAAAGTGCCTTATATAGAGGCTGGTAAGGATGCTGCTGTTGCATATGGTAATTATGATTTAAAATTTAGGAATGATACTGGTTTTGATATAAAAATTAAAGTTTCTAATAGCGATGATTCTGTAAATGTTACTTTATATAAAATATACTAAAAGAGGGATTTTGAAGCTTTCCCAAAATCCCTCTTTATTTTTCAACTATAAATGCATTTGGCAAATATCTTTCTCCCATTGGTGTTGAAGTTTTATTTACCACTTTTCCATTATAATACATAGTAGCAGAAGACCCTCCATCTAAGTTTGCTGCATTATATGCATCATATCTATTAAATATATTTTGTAGTTCTAATAAATTTGTTCCTATACTATATCCCGGCTGTCTTCCATCAATTGTAACAAATATGAATGTTCCATCCTTTCTTTGTCCTATTGCCATCCTTGGGTGAATTCCTCCAGAATTAGAATTTGTAATTTGATTATTTCCATTTACTATTAAATATGGCCCAAATTCAACTGCAGATTCAATTCCTGCATTTATAGCTTGATTATATGTATATCTCCCTAAAACTAATTTTTTATCTGTACTTAATCCTATTAAGCTATATGTAGATGTTTTAGATCCATATAACAATTTCTGATTTATTATTGTTGCTTTACATAGAAGATTTCCTTTTCCTACTCCTCCGTCATCTGTGAATCCTCCTGCATTTATTCCTGCTATAGCATTATTACTTTCTACAATTTCACTTAATTTTGAGCCTCTATTTGTTTTTCTTCCATCAACAAGTTTCACTTTTGATGCGTCTGGAACTATCATTACGTATCCTACATAATTTTTCCCTGTTATTTTCTCAACTGTTATTTCCTTTTTTTCTTCCTCTATTGGGACTTGTATTATTATTTCTTCTGAGTTTGAATCTTCATTATTTTGAACTTCTAATTTGCTCATTATTTCTTGTATCTCTTCATCTGATAAAAACCATGTTGCTAAATATTGATGACTCATTGTTGACATTGCAGTTTCTACCCATATTTCTTTATATTTTTGAAATAATGATGTTCTGAAAAATAAATATAAAAATATTACTGCTAATATAATTAAAACTATTAATATTTTTATAGCTAAAAATATTTTTTGTTTTGCAGTTTTTTTCTTTTTATGTTTATTATGTTTTTTATTATTTTTCTTATTAGGTTCTGTACTTACTTGTTTTTTATTTTCGTGTAAATCATATTCATTATTTAATATTACATTTGTTACTGTATCTATATCCGTTTTTGACATTTTTTATTCCTTTTCTTACGTTGTTTTATTTTTTCCATTCATTATAACATTTATATGCTTATGTGTCAAAACATATTTTGAATCTAATTACTTTTCATTTCCTTGTTTAATTCCGCTCCTAAAAATAAAGAATAGAAACATAAATATGTCCACATCATTACAAGCATCAAAGTTGTCAAACTTCCATAAGTGATGGAAAATCCTTTAAAAATATCTAAATATTTAGAAAACACAAAAGATATCACATTAAGTGCAATTGCACCAAATACTGCACCTGGAATTTGACTCTTTAAGGTAACTTTATGTTTTGGCATAAATTTGTATAAAAGCAAAAATATAATAAATGTTGCAAAAATAAATCCTATCTCTGTTAATACTTGTAGAAATATATTAAAGTTTTCAAGGGCACCAAAATGATTTTGAATAATAGATTTTAAGCTATTTCCAAACACTAATAACACTAAGCCTATCATTATTAAAACAATGAATATTATTGTTTCAATGATTGACATTAATCTTAAATATATAACAGATTTTTGTTTTTCCCCATTAATGTTGTATACTGAATGTAAGCCCTTTGTTAATGCAAAAAGTCCCTTCCCAGCAGACCACAATGTAAATATAATTGATATCGAAATTGTTCCTATTGATTTAGAATACACTTCTTTAACTATTCCAAGCACAAATTCATTCATGCTTGATGGTATTATTTTTGAAATAACATTAAATAATGTCTGCTGGTCAATATGTGTATATTGTATAAGGGTTATTAATAAAATTACAAATGGTATAAATGATAATATTGTATAATATGAACATTGTGCTGAAAATTCACTGACATGGTGCTCCCTCATACTTTTAAATATTTTTTGTATCTTTTTATACTTTTCTTTAAAATTAATTTTTGTCATCAACCTTTTTTTCTTCTTTCTTTTTATTTTGAGTTTTCTTATTTTCTTTTTGATTATCTGTTATGGTTTTAATTTTCTTTTTTATTTCTTCTTTTTGTTTATTTACACTTTCTTTTAGTTCATCTGTTTGTTCTTGCACTTGTCTTTTCAATTCTTCTTGTTTTTCTTTTATTTTTACTTTAATTGCTTGTATTTTAGGATATGCACTTAATAATCTTCTATATAGTGCAGATTTTCCTATTAATGCTTCTTTTACCTTTCTTGTTATTTCTTCAGTATTGTCTAAATTTTTACCAAATTCTTTTGTTGTTTTTCCTACATAGCTAATTACATTTGTTGATATTATATTATCTGCTATATATATTATTAATAGCACCCAAAATAATATATTTAAAGCTAATTCTGGTAACTGTTCTAATTTTTCAATTAAAAACGGATTTGAAACATACATTATGAACATTCCTAATAATCCAAATGGTATTATTGTGTCCAAACAAACTCTTCCATTTATATTAAATTTTCTTTGACTATAATCCCACCATCTTGCATGAAATATTTTTTCCATAAAGTAGCTTGTTAAATATTCTAGTACTCCACAAACAACAATTGCCATGATAAATAATGCTACAGGGTCATCTGTATATTTTTTAAATAAAAATGTAATTAATAAAGCTCCAACTCCATATATTGGGCAATATGGTCCTACTAAAAAGCCCCTATTTATAAATTTTTTCTGTTCTATTAGTTTTCCTACAACTTCTAATACCCATCCCAAAAATGCATATATTATAAATAATAAAAAGTATACTCTTATATCTATTCCAAATATTACCATAATTTTTCTCCTTAACCTGTGTCAGAAGGGACGCCCTTTTTGACACAAATATTTTTTTAATTGGCCAATTTAACTTTTTGACACAAAATTTTAAATTTCGATTCTGTCTGTAAATTTATCTTTTACTAATTCTTTCAAAAGTTTATTTTCTTCTTTTTCTAATTTTTTATCTTTATCTACTATTGAAATTGCAGCTTCTTGTACTAATTTTAAGATATCCATATCTGTAAATAGGTTTGCTATTTTAAAGTCTGGTATTCCATGCTGTGCTGTGCCAAAAAAGTCTCC